>NZ_SJUS01000070.1:0-918 GCF_004337085.1 Exiguobacterium sp. SH5S13
CGTGTCCTGCGTCCCGAGCTCGTCCGTCAATTCAAGGACATCTATGAACGGTTGCCGGAAGATAAACGACAATGGCGCTACAACATGAACGGGATGCAGCCACTCCGTGAATCGCTCGACCGTCTGACTGACAGTTATATCGACATTCACTTCAAATCAGAGTTTCAAGCCTTCAACGAGCGGCTCGAGCAGGAGGTGTCGTTCCATCGTCGCAGCTACGGAGACACGGAGAAGGCCGAGCGTTACCGGACGACAAAGCGACAGGACCTTTACACCCGGATGGGGAACGCCATCCTCTCCGAGATGCGAGACTTGTCAAAAGAACAGACGACATGTGAGAAAAATGAAGACCCCAAACATCCGGTCCGACGAGCGTTCAAACAACAAAAGCTATTCAATGAATCACTCTACCGGATCGAGCGGCACATGAACGACGAATTCGAACACCTGAAGAATCAACGTGCTTTCGAACAGCTGGAGCGGGACATCGAATATGGAAAGTGAGGGAGGACGATGGAAGAGTTGAGACAGATCCGTCTTCGATTGAAGCCGGAGACGGTCGCGTATTTGGAAGAGTTCGCCGACGACAAGCGCTTCGGCCACCTCGGCCAGGTCATCGACCATATCGCAGAAGAACATAGACAACTGGCCGACGAGAAGTGGGACATGCAGTTCCTCACCCGCTCGATCAGTACGCAGGTCTCCCGTCATATCGAGGAGTTGATCAACGGGCAGGTGTCGACAGAACTCGAGCGCATCCGGCTCGCCGCGAACCGCTCCGACCGTCACGGACAAATCCTGACAGAGCTCCTGCAGGCGCTCATGCAGACCGAGGGCATCGAGGACATCATGACGACGGACCAGTTCAAACCGACGTTCCTCGAGACGGCGGAACATGTCGTCCAGGAACGCATCGAG
>NZ_SJUS01000071.1:0-714 GCF_004337085.1 Exiguobacterium sp. SH5S13
GTTACTCGAAGACCGACAGGGACGCGACGTTCATGCGGATGAAAGAGGATCACATGAAAAACGGCCAACTGAAGCCGGGGTACAACGTCCAAATCGCAACCGAAGGTCAGTACACGCTTGCCTATGACGTCTATCCGAACCCGACCGACATGAAGACGTTGATCCCGTTCCTCGATGAGATTGAAACGTTCCTCGATTTACCCGCCTACATCGTCGCCGATGCGGGATACGGGAGCCAGCAGAACTATACAGACATCCTCGAGCGCCGGGGGCGCCAGCCGTTGATCCCTCATACGATGTACCGGAAGGAACAGAAGAAGAAATGGCGCGAGGACCCGTTCAACCTCGCGAACTGGACGTATGATGACGGGACCGACACGTTCACGTGCCCGGACGGGAGAAGGCTCCCGTTCAGCCATGAGTCCCATCGGACCGACCGGAACGGCTTCACCCGTGATTTTCGTGTGTACGAGTGCGAGAGCTGTGACGGTTGTCCGTTCCGGGAACTGTGCACGAAGGCCGAGGAAGGGAGACACCGACAGGTCAGCGTGAACGGTGCCTGGGAAGAACAAAAGAATAGGACGAGTACGCTGCTTTCGGATGAAAAAACCGGTGCCCTCTACGCCAGACGCAAGACGGACGTGGAACCAGTTTTTGGATATCTGAAGGCCAATTTAGGTTTCACCCGCTTCTCCGTCAGGGGAAAACAGCGCG
>NZ_SJUS01000072.1:0-581 GCF_004337085.1 Exiguobacterium sp. SH5S13
TTCCTCCAAATCCATTCCCTCCAGATAAAATAGCTTCAACTACTCTATCGGAGTTCTGTTCTGATTCTTCGGCAATAGTGTAAAATCGTATCGAGCAAAAACTGTCAATTTTATTCTAGCGTTCACACAGCGGTTTAAAATTGGTTCTTCCTCACTTTTGATGAAGCACATCTTCGGGAATTAGTTCACTAAAAGGATTGAAGGGATCAATCATGTTAGACGAGCTTCTTCCAGAACTAGAAGTGGTCGATGTGAACCGCTGCGATGAAGCATATCAGTTCATTTGTCATGGGAAAAAGTCGTGTGCCTCCTGTCCCCGTTGCACAAAGTGCTCATACCGTGTCCACAGCAGATACATCAGAACATTGAAGGATGAGCGTGTGTTCGGGATGGATGTGCAGCTACGGGTTCAGGCGAGACGTTTCTTCTGTGACGATCTTGCCTGTCCCACGGGTGTGACCGTCAAGATGAAAAGACAATCTGCGATGATTTAGCCGCAACAATTTCCGATGACTAAATATCTTTCGTCTCCGGCTCGAAGATGACCGAGCGGTTTCTCATTCGATAGCTCTCCTCGTCCA
>NZ_SJUS01000073.1:0-568 GCF_004337085.1 Exiguobacterium sp. SH5S13
ATATAGGGGTCGAGTTCCCGGATGGCGACGGAAACCCCTTCGCGACCGCTATGTAGATTCTGTGCCAGAAGGTTCGCGCTGACCTGACCCGTCTCATAGAGCCGGGTCATCTCGGCCACGATATCTAATTTTTTATAGCTGTCCAGACGGCGGATGACATCGAACTGGTCCCTGACATACCGTGGGTATCGGATGACGATCTGGTCGAGGAACAGCTTGGCTTTTTCCTCATCCCCGAATCGCGCATAGAGGTCCTCGGTCTGCGCCAAAAGACGTCTAGTCTGGTCATGTCCGTGATCGGCGTCATGGACGAGCTCGCCTTTCTCACTCGCGAGCCCATGCTCGCAAATAATCTCGCCGGTCTCGTCGTCGACAATCACAAGTGTGTTTTCGGACGTACGCTCCAAGACCTGGACGATTCGTTTTTCTCTGTCTTGATATGTCCCAATCGGGACACTATATCGGGCACCGGCGTATCGGATGGTATTGTCCTTATGGACGGTTCTTGATACACTTGATACAAGGTTCGTTTCGAAAGAGACGGGTGAAGAGATCTTGTCCAGGTGCT
>NZ_SJUS01000074.1:0-568 GCF_004337085.1 Exiguobacterium sp. SH5S13
ATATAGGGGTCGAGTTCCCGGACGGCGACGGAAACCCCTTCGCGACCGCTATGTAGATTCTGTGCCAGAAGGTTCGCGCTGACCTGACCCGTCTCATAGAGCCGGGTCATCTCGGCCACGATATCTACTTTTTTATAGCTGTCCAGACGGCGGATGACATCGAACTGGTCCCTGACATACCGTGGGTATCGGATGACGATCTGGTCGAGGAACAGCTTGGCTTTTTCCTCATCTCCGAATCGCGCATAGAGGTCCTCGGTCTGCGCCAGAAGACGTCTAGTCTGGTCATGTCCGTGATCGGCGTCATGGACGAGCTCGCCTTTCTCACTCGCGAGCCCATGCTCGCAGATAATCTCGCCGGTCTCGTCGTCGACAATCACAAGTGTGTTTTCGGACGTACGCTCCAAGATCTGGACGATCCGTTTTTCTCCGTCCTGATACGTCCCAATCGGGACACTATATCGGGCACCGGCGTATCGGATGGTATTGTCCTTATGGACGGTTCTTGATACACTTGATACAAGGTTCGTTTCGAAAGAGACGGGTGAAGAGATCTTGTCCAGGTGCT
>NZ_SJUS01000075.1:0-467 GCF_004337085.1 Exiguobacterium sp. SH5S13
GCCGCCGAAGGTGGGACAGATGATTGGGGTGAAGTCGTAACAAGGTAGCCGTATCGGAAGGTGCGGCTGGATCACCTCCTTTCTAAGGAAAATGCCCATGTGGCATTGCCCATCGTTCAGTTTTGAGAGACCAAATCTCTCGACAAATCAAATTATGAGGGCCTATAGCTCAGCTGGTTAGAGCGCACGCCTGATAAGCGTGAGGTCGGTGGTTCGAGTCCACTTAGGCCCACCATTTTTTTGAGAATTCCCTTATATGGGGCCTTAGCTCAGCTGGGAGAGCGCCTGCCTTGCACGCAGGAGGTCAGCGGTTCGATCCCGCTAGGCTCCACTTTGTTCCTTGAAAACTGAAGATTCATCAAGACATCAAACCAAGAAAAATATGCATGGTCCGTTCGGACCGTGTGTCTTAGAAACGCTAGATCAAGGTAGAAAGGGCGTACGGTGGATGCCTTGGCACTAGGAGC
>NZ_SJUS01000076.1:0-443 GCF_004337085.1 Exiguobacterium sp. SH5S13
CTCTTGCGCCCCTGACCGCCTTGGTCAATATGTGGCTGCCATTTTCAGGTTCCGGGGATGACGAAAACTATTTCTATCTTGCCAACACGACAATCAATTCGGTAGAGGAAGCTTTTGACCTTACCCGCTTCACTGGCCTTATGGAGCAGCCGGGCTACCCCTTTCTTCTTTCGATAATTAGCATCTTTAGCGGGCCTGACTTGTTGGCCTACAAGCTGTTTAATTTGTGTCTTCTGATATTGCTGGCGCTAGCGTGGTATCGCATTGCGGCATTGGCAGAGTCGCGCGAGTTTGGGCGTGTAGTGCTGATCAGTATTTTATGCCTGACGCCCCTTTGGTATTACTGCTTCTTCTTACTGAAGGACTTGACGATTACTCTGCTGCAAAGCCTTTTCCTCTTAGGGTTGGTGCAGCAATGGCGCCGCAACACAGTATTGCCTTGG
>NZ_SJUS01000077.1:0-433 GCF_004337085.1 Exiguobacterium sp. SH5S13
AGTCGGTGGAGGAAGCCGCCCTAAGCCGCCCGCGGCCGATCCTGCTCACTGCTCTGGCATCACTGGCCAGCATCATCCTGCCGCTCTTGCTGGCAGGGGGCAGCGGGGCTGCAGGAAGGGCCAGCATGACCAGCATCAGCACAGTTCTCTTCTACGGCCAGCTGGTAGCAACTGTTCTCACGTTGTTTGTCGTGCCGGTGGTGTACGTCGAAGTGAAGATGCTCGAAGGTCGGCACTGAAGGCATAACCTCGCGAAGCAGGTTTCACCAGTGAGACAGTGAAGCCGGGCCACCCCTTCCATCCCTTGGCCCCACTTCCGCACGGCAGGATTTGGTGCCAAACCCCCAAGACTTCAGCGTGTCGCGAGGGTTACGGGATTGCGATGTCATCGTTGTGTCAGCACCTGCTTCAGCACATGAAAAAACCCCCGGGT
>NZ_SJUS01000078.1:0-417 GCF_004337085.1 Exiguobacterium sp. SH5S13
GGAGTACGTTGATGATAAGCGGATCACCAGCCTGCCGATCATCGACGCGGAGGTCTACAATTACGCGCGGATCGTCTGCTTGCGCGATAGGCTCTCATCTCGCATGATCTCAGCTTTCTTGAATGTGACGAAGAGCTTGAAACGCAACACACAAACTCCTAAAGATCCCCTTTCGATGTAAGCATAAAAATTCCGCGGACCGATCCGTACGCGCACGAGCCTACGTCCCTACTGGGGCGCAACACCAAGTAGCGCGGGTGATTATGTCGGCAAATCGTTCCACTCCCGACAAGGCCTCTGTGACAGCTGGAAAGCTCCCAGGATGACCTCGATTCTGTAGGAAAAGCATGTCGGCTTTTCAAGCGTCCGTAAAGCGCTGCCGCGATCGGCAACATCTGGTTTTAGCCATCGATCGCT
>NZ_SJUS01000079.1:0-408 GCF_004337085.1 Exiguobacterium sp. SH5S13
GGGCACACAGTCTTCGGGAACGCTGAGCTTTGCCCTCTGCAATTCACCGTCTCCGCAGACTATGAATTCGATGATCGCCTTGTTGCAGAGAGAACGTCAGTCGACATGCGGCCTTATCTACGTTCGTCGCCACCTATCCATCCCGTTGCAGAGCAACTGGAGGCGCTCAATAATCAAATCAAAATTTTTCTCACGAAGCTCAACAAGTGATATCTAACCGGGCGCTCAAGCGGACTTGCCATGTTTCCTCCATTCGCAAAACTCAAAATTGGCTCGATGCAAAATCTGCCTCACATTGAAACGCTCATAAGATCAGATCCGCAGGCTATGGCGGCCGCTACTGGCAAGTTGGTTGCGCTCATTCAAGCAAAGATGAACGCCTCGGAAGGCACTCCATGATGTCGGGGC
>NZ_SJUS01000007.1:0-101383 GCF_004337085.1 Exiguobacterium sp. SH5S13
GTTACTCGAAGACCGACAGGGACGCGACGTTCATGCGGATGAAAGAGGATCACATGAAAAACGGCCAACTGAAGCCGGGGTACAACGTCCAAATCGCAACCGAAGGTCAGTACACGCTTGCCTATGATGTCTATCCGAACCCGACCGACATGAAGACGTTGATCCCGTTCCTCGATGAGATTGAAACGTTCCTCGACCTACCCGCCTACATCGTCGCCGATGCCGGATACGGGAGCCAGCAGAACTATACAGACATCCTCGAGCGCCGGGGGCGCCAGCCGTTGATCCCGCATACGATGTACAGGAAGGAACAGAAGAAGAAATGGCGCGAGGACCCGTTCAACCTCGCGAACTGGGCGTATGATGACGGGACAGACACGTTCACGTGCCCGGACGGGAGAAGGCTCCCGTTCAGCCATGAGTCCCATCGGACCGACCGGAACGGCTTCACCCGTGATTTTCGTGTGTACGAGTGCGAGAGCTGTGACGGTTGTCCATTCCGGGAACTGTGCACGAAGGCCGAGGAAGGGAGACACCGACAGGTCAGCGTGAACGGTGCCTGGGAAGAACAAAAGAATAGAACGAGAACGCTGCTTTCGGATGAAAAAACCGGTGCCCTCTACGCCAGACGCAAGACGGACGTGGAACCAGTTTTTGGATATCTGAAGGCCAATTTAGGTTTCACCCGCTTCTCCGTCAGGGGAAAACAGCGCGTGAAACGCGAGCTCGGCTTCGCCCTCATGGCGGTGAACCTACGGAAGTTCATCGCCGTGGGCATCGGGGGAAGTGCAAAGAAGGGGTCCGGCCACCGAAAATCGGTGACCGGACCCCTCTTTTTATTGAAAAGCTTTAAAACAGGCTAGTTATGTCCCAGCCCCATTCATATGACGCCGAGCAGATCACCAGCCGAAGAAGTTACGGACGGTCTCGACGGTTTCGCGCGGGATTCTAAAGCTGACGAAGAACAGCGTGAGTATCAACGCGTAGATGGGAAGTAAAAAACGTTTCCTGACAATCGGCAAGTAGCGGACGAGGCGTTTCAACCCACGTTCTACGATGTAAATGATGGCGAATCCAACGATGAGCCAAACGAGAATCTGACTTCGTGTCTTATCTGTATCGATGAACAAGTACCCGTAGCGGAGAATGGAGAGCATTCCGACGGCGCCGACGAGCTGTTCGAGTGGGTGTTTCATATCCGGATTTAATTGTTCACGCGTCCATTTTGTCATATCGTCACCTTTTTCAAATAGTCTTCGCCCTTGATTATAGCAAAACACGAGAGCGGATTGTGAGAACGGACTTATGCTATCATTAACGAGGAAAATAGAACAGGAGTGATGAAGATGAAACGACTGACAACGATGACTGAATATACGGAAGCGAAGCAAGGAAAGACTGTGTTTATGTTCTCGGCGACATGGTGTGGCGATTGCCGCTTCCTCGATCCGTTCATGCCCGAACTAGAATCAAAGTTCAACGAGTGGACGTTCTATTACGTCGACCGTGACGACTGGATGGAGCTCGCACAAGAACTCGATATTTTCGGAATTCCGAGTTTTGTCGCCTTCAACAGTGGACAAGAAGTGGACCGCTATGTCGGACGCGAACGTAAAACGCCGGAGCAAGTCGAAGCATTTCTTAGCGAGTTAGGGTGATCTAGATGGAACGGAATGAACTGCGGCGAGCGATCGAACGTCAATTCACTGACGGGTATCGGACGTCTTATGACAGAGAAAATGAAGTGTTACGAATCGAACGGGCAGCTGACCGGTTCGGCGTCAACATTCGACTGGCCCCACTTGTTGCCAAAGCAAAAGTTCGCGGCAATGTTGCGGTTGAAGAAGTCGTCGACTATATAAAGACGGCCCTTACAGCCGACCAAGAGATTGAATTAGTCGGCAACGAAGCCCAAATTTTCCCGGTCATTCGGGCCGGTTCGTTCTCGACAGAAACAAAAACCGGAGAAGCGCTCCTCACGACACCGCATACGGCGGAGACGGCCATCTACTATGCCCTCGACCTTGGCCACGGGTATCGTTTGATTGAAGAGCGGCATTTGAATGCGACGATGACGAAAGAGCGAGTCGATCAAGTGGCGCGGGATAACGTGAAAAAGTTACCGACCGACTTAAAAGAAGACGATGTCGCCGGCAACAAATTCTATTTCCTGTCTGCCCGCGACGGATACGAGGCGTCCCGTATCCTCAATGACGAATTTTTACGGGTCATGGATCGACGAATCGAAGGGGACATGTTAGTCGGGGTCCCGCATCAAGATGTGATGATCATTGCCGATATCCGAAACGATCAAGGATACGACGCGATGCAACAGCTCATGTTCGACTTTTTTACGAACGGACGCATCCCGGTGACAGCTCTTGCGTTTCATTATGAGGACGGCGTTCTCGAACCAATTTTTATTGTTGGAAAAAAGAACCCACCAACGGACGCATAATCTGCTAAACTATTTGTGTCTAGTTTGAAAGAAGGGGCGTATTTATGTATGCAAATTAATGCTTTTTATAACCGCGAAGGAATTGGCGATGTTCTCATGGTGTTGTTAAAAGAAGGTGATCGCCATCATCAAGTCGTCGAACGAAAAGACGATGTCGCCATCGTTAAAGCGGCGGACGGATCAGTGAACGGCTACAACGTGTTCAATGCGAGTAATTATTTCAATGTCAGTGACTGGCACGGGCCGGTCGACTTGACGGCAGAATTGATTGAGACGCTCGGTGTCATTTTACGCAAGCAAAATATCGAAGTGGATTTATCGGGCGTTAACTTCACGCCGACGTTCGTTGTCGGTTATGTCGAATCGGCTGAGAAACATCCCGATGCGGATAAATTATCGATTTGCCAAGTCGAAATCGATCAAGGTACGGTTCAAATCGTTTGTGGAGCACCGAACGTTGCGGCCGGGCAAAAGGTCGTCGTCGCGAAACCAGGAGCGGTCATGCCGTCTGGTCTCATTATCCGGCCGTCTAAACTCCGTGGCGAGAGCTCGCACGGGATGATTTGTTCAGCCCGCGAGTTGAACCTTCCTGATGCGCCGCAAGAAAAAGGAATTTTAGTGTTAGATGACGAATATGAAGTAGGGAAAGCATTTGAAATCGGTCGCTAAACTCGACCGATTTTTTGCTAAATGAGGATTGAGCGAAAAAGCGAGGAATCAAGTATGGATGCATATGAACGTTCATTAAAACAGCAAGCAGAGCGAATTCGGCGCGAACTATCCCAAGAAGGGAAGAAGAGTGCGCCTGCACCAAAACCTGAACCAACGGGCGAGTTTATTCCGTCTGACGTCCCATCTCCGATTTATGGATATGCGCGACCGAAACCAAAGATCAACTTACCGACCGAGCATTCGCCCGAGACGAGAGACGATCTGTCTATCAATCAAAGCGAGCCTGATATTGATTCAGAACCATCGACCCCAGTGCCTGCTAACGAGGAAATAGTCGTAGAGGAACCTGTGCAAGTTACAGAATCTTTCGTTCCAGACGAGGTTGTCGTGGAAGTGAACGAGTCGATGGAGTCACCATTCGTGGTAGAGGAAACGGTCTCGGCAGAACATCAGACTGTTACCGAGCCTTCTGAGCCAGAAGAGACGACTATTTCCCCGGAAACATCTGACGTGATCGATGATGAGTCTTCTGTGTCGGAGGCCGACAACGCATCGGACTCGTCGAGTGATCTGAAACCGTTACTCGGAGACGTATCTATTTTAGAAGACGGTTTTGCCTCTGTGTTCATGGGTTCGACCCATTTGAAAACGTCAAAGATCGTCGTCCGTGAAGAAAAAGAAGAGGCAGCTTCAGCGGACGTTTCAATCGAAGTGACATCGGTCGAAGAAGTAGCTCCTGTCGTCGAGGATGTTGCAAAAACATTACAGACCGATACCGACGAGCCCTTTCACGCTCTTGACGAAGCCGAGTTGACACCTGCTGTCAACGTGTCTTACAAAGCGGATAGCCCCCCATTAAACGTCATGATGACTCCGCAAGACCGGATGGCGATGTATCGCAGCCGACGCCTTGCTCAAAAAAACAATAATCTGTAATAGCACGACTCCATGAGTTTTGCTATAATGACAAAGGTTTGTCGCTTTTTCTGCAAACCGCAATGAATTAGGGGGGCTATTTACAGATGAACCGTTATCACTTCGTCGGAATTAAAGGAACGGGCATGAGTCCTTTAGCTCAAATTTTAAATGATATGAACAATGAAGTCCGAGGTTCGGACGTTGACAAAACATTTTTTACAGAAGAAGCATTGAAACGGAAAGGTATCGAAATTCTTCCGTTTGATCCTGAAAATATTACTGAAGGTCAAATCGTCGTTCAAGGAAATGCGTTCACTGACGATCATCCTGAAATCTTACGCGCGCGTGAGCTCGGTTTGACGATTTATAAATATTACGAGTTCCTCGGTGAACTAGCGGATCATTATACAAGTGTCGCCATCACAGGATCGCATGGAAAGACGTCTACTACTGGTCTGCTCGCTCATGTCATGCGTGGGATTGAGCCGACATCGTTCTTGATCGGAGACGGTACGGGCGAAGGCGTGGAAGACTCGAAAAACTTCGTGTTTGAAGCGTGTGAGTATAAGCGTCACTTCCTTTACTATCGCCCAGACTATGCGATTATGACGAATGTCGATTTTGATCATTCAGATTATTTCTCTGGCTTAGACGATGTCATTGATGCGTTCCAAGAAATGGCGAAACAAGTGGAAAAAGGTATTATCGCTTGTGGTGACGATGAGAATCTTCAACAGATTCAAGCGAACGTGCCGATCGTCTATTACGGGTTTGGTGCCCATAACGATTTCCGTTCCGAAAACGTGAACTCGACGGATAACGGGACGACGTTTGACGTCTATTTGCGTGACGATTTCTATGGGACGTTCCGCATTCCGGGATATGGTAACCACAGCGTCTTGAACGCCCTTGCCGTCATCGCGACGTGCGACTACGAGAACTTATCGAAAGATCTTGTGAAAGAGCGCCTCGAGACGTTCAACGGCGTTAAACGCCGTTTCAGTGAATCGACGCTCGATGGGCAAGTCCTGATCGATGATTACGCGCATCACCCGCGCGAAATCAGTGCGACTGTTGAAGCGGCACGTAAAAAGTACGCCGGACGGGAAGTCGTCGCGATTTTCCAACCGCATACGTACACGCGTCTCAAGTCGTTTATGGATGACTTCGCGTCATCACTCGCCGAAGCAGACGCCGTTTATTTGTGCGATATCTTTGGCTCAGCCCGAGAACAAGAAGGAACGGTCACGATTGAAGACCTTCAGTCGCGGATCGACGGTGCCAACGTTTTGAAACGTACCGATGTCGGCGTTCTCCGTCAACATCGTGATGCGGTCTTGTTGTTCATGGGAGCAGGAGATATTCAGACGTATCAACGCGAGTATGAGAACTTCGTCAAACTCGAAGCGTAAGTTGTGAGCGGATGGCCCGGGCCATTCGCTTTTTTTGTGTTTAAACTCGAATAAAGAAGGAAATAGTATTATCGACTGAACACAAAAAAGGAGATGTTAAGAATGGCAAGCCAAGGCTCATTGAATACGTTGAACAAAGAGGTGGCCAACTACGGCCTACTATTCGTCAAACTTCATAACTACCACTGGTATATTAGCGGACCTCACTTCTTCACATACCATGAAAAATTAGAGGAGCTTTACAACTTGGTCGCTGAGCTGTATGACGATGTCGCCGAGCGTTTACTCATGAATGACGGGGAACCGTATGCGACGATGAAAGAGTATTTAGAGCACTCGACACTACAAGAAGGTGATCGTCACGCCGATACAGAACAGATGATCAAAGACGTGATCACTGATTTCAAACAAATCCGTCAAGAAATGCAAGATGCGATGGAAAACTTTGAGGACGGGGACGAAGCGATCGAAGATACGTTCGTTTCCCACATCGAACGCCTCGAAAAAGAAATTTGGATGATGTCTGCCGCTCTCGGCAGAAAGACGAAACTATAATGAAAAGGTGCGCCAAATTTGGAGGCGCACCTTTTTTCGTTCATTTTAAGTTTTCTGGATTCAACGGTTGTAACGTGTCGACGACGAAACGGCCGTCTTTCCGGATCAAGACGTCGTCAAACCAAATCTCGCCGCCGCCATAGTCAGGGCGTTGGATATTGACGAGGTCCCAATGGATGGAAGAGTTGTTGCCGTTATAGGCATCGTCATACGCTTGTCCCGGGGTGAAGTGGAAACTGCCATCGATTTTCTCGTCGAATAAAATATCTTTCATCGGATGTTGGATGTAAGGGTTCACGCCGATCGCGAATTCACCGACGTAACGAGCTCCTTCGTCCGTATCGAACACTTCATTGATGCGCTCGGTATCGTTCGCCGTCGCTTCGACGATCTTTCCGTCTTTAAATGTCAGCGTCACGTTCTCGAACGTAAAACCGTGGTACGGCGATGGCGTGTTGTACGTGATGACGCCATTGATCGAATCTTTGACCGGCGCGGTGAACACTTCTCCGTCCGGGATGTTCATTTGACCCGAGCACTTGATGGCTGGGATGTCTTTGATCGAGAACGTGAGCTCCGTGCCTGGTCCTTTGATCGTGACACGGTCGGTTTGGTCCATGAGCGTGACGAGTGCGTCCATAGCCCGGTCCATCTTGCCGTAATCGAGTGTGCAGACGTTGAAATAGAAGTCTTCGAACGCCTCCGTCGATTTTCCGGCGAGTTGGGCCATCGACGGTGATGGATAACGCAAGACGACCCATTTCGTCCCTTTGACGCGATCTTCCGTATGCATTTTACCGATTGTGGCGCCGACAAGCTTTTGTTGCTCGGCGGGAACGTCCGACAGCTCGTTAATGTTATCACCCGCACGGAGACCGATATAGGCGTCCATCGCTTGCATTTGCTTGCGTTCGATGTCGGCCATCAATTCGAGTTGTTCCTTGCTTGCTTGCGTGTATAACTTCCGCAAGATACGGCTTTCTTTCAACAAGACGAACGGATGCCCCCCAGCTTCGTACGCTTTTTCGACAAGTGCCTCGACGAGCGACTCCTCGACGCCGAAATTCTCGATGAGAACGCGTTCGCCTGGCTTTAATTCGGTTGAATAATTGATCAACCCGTCTGCCAATTGTGTGATTCTTGGATCTCTCATACAAACACCCCTTAAACTTTTTTTAATTTATTTCTATTTTAGTGTAATCGAAAACATAAAAACGGGTAAAGGAATAATCAGACCGGATGGCGAAAACGGTAGTGACAAATCTTTTCAGTCATAATGGTGCTATAATGAAACCACCACATAATCGAACAGGAGGAATGGACGAATGGAAATCACCTTAGGAGGCATTGCAGGGCTCATCGCAGCACTTGCATTTGTCGTACTTGTATTTTTCTTGGCTCGCGTCTTGTCGAACGTCAATCGCACACTCGGCAGCGTCGCGAATACGACAGAAAATTTAGAACGTCAGTTAGATGGCATTACAATGGAAGTGACGGCGCTCTTACATAAGACGAACCGTCTCGTAGATAACGTAGAAGAGAAGACAGAGTTGCTCGCACCGGTGGCACATGCCCTCGACGAGCTCGGCACATCGCTAAATGAAGTGACCGAGTCGGTACGAACAGTTTCTTCATCGGTTCACGTGGCAGCAGACGAAAATAAAGACCAGATTGCCCAAGCCGTACGTTGGGGCTCGGTCGCGGTAGAGCTATTCAAGAAAAACAAAACAGAAACTTCTTCAGAAGAGCGCCCGTCACGCCGTCGTGGCCGCCGGGAGCGTAAGCAAGACACGCCATCGGTCTCACCAGGATTAATCGCGACAGACGATACAATCAAATCATAACAAGCCCAAGGAGGATATATTATGACATACGTTAAAAAAGACCAAACGAATCAAGATCAGCAATCAAGCGGCGGATTCCTAGCCGGCGTCGTCCTCGGCGGTATCATCGGTGCAGCCGTTGCCTTGCTCACCTCGCCAAAAAGTGGACGCGAAGTACGCACTTATCTCGATGAGAAAACATCGACTTCACGTGAACGTTTGACCGTCAAATCAAAAGAAGTACGTGAAAAAGCTGAGCCGGTCGTCGGAGAATGGATCAAAGTAGCGAGCGACAAGGCTGCTCCGGTCCTCAATCTCGTCAAAGATAAGGCACGCGAGGCTGCTGAACTGAAACAGCAAGTCGACGAAGATGAACTCTCTATCGAAGAAGCGATGGAAAAAGCGGATCAGCTCGTCGCGGAAGCGGAAGCCGAAGTGAAAGAACAGCTCGATCAAGCAGCAGAAGAAACGTCAAGCGAAGCAACAGAACAAGCTGACACAGACGCTAAGCCAGAATCGGCCCAACCAAAAGGCGAATCAAACTCGAAAGCAAACAAGTCGAACACGAATAAGTCGAATGCGAGCAAGCAAGAGCCGAAGAATAGTCGCGACGAGTCGGCGAACTATGAGTCGGATTTCGAAGCGCCTGTCAAAGACTTGCTCGACGATGAATCAAAACAAGAGCTGAAAGAATTGAAGAACGACTTGAAGAACGGCAATAAATAATGCGTCAAGTGTCCGGACAGTCCGGACACTTTTTTTGTGGATTTTGTGTCATAGCCCATTTGTCTATGACAAAGCGAATAAAGTTCGCTATAATTAAGTTTCTGGAAAGAACGGCTTAGGAATGAGAGGGAAATTATGAGTCCACAAGATCAATTGAATCGATTACGTCGTGAAATGGATGAGTTGAACCGGGAGATGCTCGACTTGATTAGTCGTCGTGGAACGCTCGCGGTCGAAATTGGAAAAGTGAAACGTCTTCAAGGTGTGGAGCGGTATGACCCGATTCGAGAACGAGAAATGTTAGATTTCATCGCCGCCTCGAATCCCGGTCCTTTCGAGACGTCACGCCTTCAGCATTTGTTCAAAGAAATGTTTAAAGCGTCTGCCGAGTTGCAAGGAGAAGATCGAGATAAAACGTTGCTCGTGTCGCGCAAGCGTCAAGCAGAAGATACGATCGTCACATTGAAAGATGTAGTCATCGGTAACGGTCGGCCGCAATTGATTGCCGGTCCATGTGCGGTCGAATCGTTCGAGCAAGTGAATGCAGTGGCTGAGAAGTTAGCGTTGTCCGGCGTGAAAATCATGCGCGGCGGCGCCTATAAGCCGCGGACTTCACCGTACGACTTTCAAGGTCTCGGATTTGAAGGCCTCAAACTGTTGAAACAAGCGGCCGATCGCCACGACTTGCGTGTCATCTCAGAGATCATGACACCGGGTGCGGTCGAGTCAGCGCTGCCTTACGTCGATATCATTCAAGTCGGGGCGCGCAACATGCAAAACTTCGATTTGTTGAAAGAAGTCGGAAAGACGTCAAAACCAGTTCTACTGAAGCGGGGTCTTGCGGCGACGATCGAAGAATTCATTTATGCGGCGGAATACATCATGGCGAGCGGCAATAGCCAAGTCATTTTGTGCGAACGCGGCATCCGGACGTATGAGCGGGCGACACGTAACACGCTCGACATCACGGCCGTTCCGATTTTAAAACAAGAGACACATTTACCGGTCATGGTCGATGTCACCCATTCAACGGGACGACGCGATTTGTTGCTTCCGGCAGCGAAAGCGGCGCTCGCGGTCGGTGCCGACGGCGTCATGGTCGAAGTGCATCCGAATCCGGCAATCGCCTTGTCTGATGCCCAGCAGCAGCTTGATTTCAATCAATTTGATCAGTTCATCGATGGGCTCACAGCTCAGTTCCCTCAACTTGATTTGGTGAAAAAATAAGCTTTCCAATTGGAAACGTTTTATATAGCGTGAAGACAGGGTAAAATGATGACAGATACCTGTCTTCCTTTTTTGATACGTTTTTTGAAAATCGTTTGAAAATCATTGCTTGTAGGAGGAGTTTTAATGAATAGTAACAATATCACAATCTATGACGTCGCGCGCGAAGCCGGGGTGTCGATGGCGACCGTCTCACGTGTCGTCAACGGAAACCCGAACGTGAAGCCGACAACCCGTAAAAAAGTACAGGACGCAATCGATCGACTCGGCTATCGTCCGAACGCCGTCGCACGTGGTCTTGCGAGTAAAAAGACGACGACAGTCGGCGTCATCGTGCCAGACATCTCAAACATCTTCTTTGCTGATTTAGCACGCGGAATCGAGGACGTAGCGACGATGTATAAATACAACATCATCCTCGGCAACTCGGACTCGAACCGCGACAAGGAAATTCATTTGTTGAACACGTTACTCGGTAAACAAGTCGATGGGATCATCTTCATGGGCGGCCGTCTTCACGAAGACCTCGTTGATGAGTTCAAAAAATCACCGGTCCCAATCGTTCTTGCAGCGACGTTGAACCAAGGGTATGACCTCCCAGCGGTCAATATCGACTATGAGCAGGCTGCCTATGACGCAACCAAAATGTTGATCGGCCACGGCCATAAACAAGTCGGCTTCATCACGGGGCCGCTCGAGCAACAAATCAATGGCGAGAAGAAGTTCTCTGGCTACCGCCGTGCCCTTGAGGATGCGGGACTTCCGTTCCGTGAGAACGATGTCATTCTTGGGAACTATACGTATGCGTCTGGCCTCGAAGCGATGCAAAAGATGCTCGGACGCGATGACTGCCCGAAAGCAATCTTCGCCGGTACGGACGAGATGGCACTCGGCGTCATCCATGCGATCCAAGATGCAGGGTATTCTGTGCCGAACGATTTTGAAGTCGTCGGTCACGATAACACGCGTCTCGCCACGATGATTCGTCCGAAGTTGACGACGGTCGTTCAACCGATGTATGACATCGGCGCTGTCGCTATGCGATTATTGACGAAAATCTTGAATGCTGAAGAAATCGAAGAGAAGAACGTCGTCTTGCCGCACCGGATCGAGCGTCGTGACTCGTTACGAAAAGACTGAATCAAAAAACCCGATGTGAGTTGGCAATTGCCAACTTACATCGGGTTTTTCATAAGTAAAGTGACTTGCGGTCGTTTGAGATGAACGGCCAAAATGCGCGTTTCGTCACTTCCCAGTTCTTCTCTTCGATTTGTTGCCGTCGCGGAATATGGTCGAACGTGTACGCATGGTCATCCCATGTCGTCGGCAACGGCTGGTCTGACTCGTTTTGCCACCGTTCAATCCAGGCGGACGGGATGTCGCCTGCGTACGGAGCTTCGCGTGTCAATCCGGCCCACACTTGCGACCAGGCGCGCGGGACAGCTCGGAACCAGTCGTACCCGCCGCCGCCTAAGGCGACGAGTCGTCCTTCCGTGTACTCGTCGGCGAGGCGAGAGGCGATTTGAGGGATTTGTTCGAACGTATGAATCGTCGAGGCGAGATGCGTCAACGGGTCGAACGCGTGCGCATCAGCCCCGTTCTGCGTCAAGATGATATCTGGTTTGAACCACTCACACGCTTCCTGGAGCACGGTCTCGTAACAGCGCAGGAACGATTCGTCTTGGGTGAAAGCATCAATCGGGACGTTCCAACTATAGCCGTAGCCGTTCCCGTTGCCGCGCTCTGTGACCGCCCCTGTGCCTGGGAAGAGGTAGCGGCCGGTCTCGTGGATCGATAGCGTCATCACATCCTCGTCATCATAGAACAGCCATTGGACACCGTCTCCGTGGTGAGCGTCTGTATCGACGTAGAGGACCCGTGTCCCATATTGCTTGCGGACGTGAGCGATGGCGACGGCGGCGTCGTTATAGACGCAAAAGCCGGACGCTTTTCGTCTCATCCCGTGATGGAGCCCGCCACCGACGTGAAAAGCGCGTTCGACTTGTCCGCTCGCGACGAGTTCAAGCGCATGCATCGTTCCGCCGACGAGCCGGGCAGCTCCTTCGTGAATAGCTGGGAAGATGGGCGTATCTTCCGTCCCGAGTCCGAATTTATTTGCTTTCAGCCCTGACAGTTTACCCGCGGCAGCTGCTTGGACGGCCTCGATGTAGTCAACGTCATGGACAAGCGCGAGCGACTCGACTGAAGCGATCGGTGAGGCGATCCACTCAGAGGCTGACAGTTTTCCGGAATCGACCAGAAGAGATGTCGTCAGCTCTAAACGGATCGGATTGAACGGATGATCCGCGTGGAAGCGGTACGAGTTCTCATTCTCCCCGAATATGTAGGCGGGTCTCATTGGAATATCTCCGGACCCAGTACGTCAAAACCTTCTCGCTTTAATCGATCGATGATGCGCAGCGGGTTCATCGTTTGAACACGGAATGAGATGATTCGCTTATATGGATCGGGTGTCGGATGGACGAAGACGTTGATGATATTCACGTTCGTTTTTGCTAAGAGCCGCGTCACTTTTTCAAGTGCACCGGTCGTATTCTCGACAAGGATCTCGATTTGTGAGCTCGGTTCGAGTGCGCCCGTCAATTGGACGAAATAACGAAGTAAATCGGTTTCGGTCAACACACCGACAAGTTTCCCTTGCTCGACGATCGGCAGGCACGTCAAACGATATTCATAGAACAGGGCGGCCGCGTCTTCAAAAAAATCGTACGGGTGGGCCGTCGTCACGTCTTGACGCATAATGCTCGAGACGGGGTTTTTAAAGTCGGCACGCTCACTCTCTGGATGAAATACACTTGTGGCACCGCTCATCTCGAACTGACCGATAATCCCGACAACTTGCCGGGCCGGATTGGTGACGATCAAGTGGCGTACTTTATGGTCGCGCATGAGTTTTGCCGCGTGCGCAATCGTATTGGTCGGTTGAATCGTCACGACGTGGCGATTCATCATTTGCTCAATCAGCATCGTAACCCTCCTCAGTCATACATGAACCGGCGTCGAAGCCGGAGTGAATCGAAGTGATCGATCGATTCTTGCCGCACGTTTTTTCCGATGCGGGCCATCAGACAGTTGGCCGGGTGGGACGCGATTTCCGGATCGTCCGTCGGATAGAAGACAAGACCGCCGTGGTTCATCATTTTCTCCATCACTTTGCGGTAGTCCCAAATCGACAGACCGCTTCCTTTTAGATCCCAGTGCCAATAGTATTCCGTCGTCAAGATTAAAAAATCATCCATATGGGGATCTAGCATCGACACTTCGAGTAGCTGTTTACCGATCCGTTGTCCCCGGAAGCGTGGACTCACCTCGATGGCGCCGAGCTCGAGAATATATGGATCATTCCCCTCACTCCAACGTTCATACGGGTCTGGATACAAATACGTGACGTAACCGATGACGAGGTCGTCAACGCGCGCCACGATGATCCGTCCTTCTTTCAACCCGGCAATTTCAACGAGCGCCTTATGTTGGTCTTCTGGCTCTCGAAACGCGGTCAAGCCTTCATCAAGCCGATACGTTGCGAGCACGTCGCTCTCGATTGGTCCATCGATGATTACGGCTCCGAGTGAGGTTTCCCACACTTTTGAATGATATTGTTTTTCCATGGAGTCACCACCTTCTTCACGTTCTATTATAGCGCTTTCATTGCACAACGTTCACACTGTTTTGGAGTTTTTGGAAATTCATTGATTTGTCATAATATTAACACTATACTGAAAGTGGTTACACCATTCATTATAGGGGGAGGCGAATCTTTGACGATGGAAAAATTGAAAGCGTTATCAGGGGAGCATCAATTAGCGTCGTATGAAGAGGCTTGTCAGTCGTTCGAGTGGACGCAAGCAGAAGGATTATTGTCTTGGAACCTGACTGGAAATGTCAACATGGCGTACGAGGCGATTGATCGTCACGCTGAAGGGGAGCTGGCGGACAAACTGGCACTGCTCTATTTCGATGGGGATCGGGAAGAGCGGTATACTTACGCGCAGATGAAACAGGAAAGTAATCGCGCTGGAAATGTTCTGAAATCGGTTGGGGTGGAGAAAGGCGATCGTGTCTTTGTCTTCATGCCGCGGAGTCCAGAACTTTATTTTATTTTACTCGGTGCGTTAAAGCTCGGTGCGATTGTCGGACCGCTATTTGAGGCGTTCATGGAACAGGCGGTACACGACCGGTTGCTCGACGCGGAAGCGAAAGTCATCGTGACGACAGAGGCGCTGTTGCCGCGTATACCCGTCGATCAATTGCCACATCTTGAGACGATTTTGCTTGTTGGCGACGACGTCGACGAGTCAGGGAAAATCATCGATTACCGGAAACTGGCGAACGATGCATCGACCGATCTCGATATTACATGGGTCGACCGAGAAGACGGCATGATCTTGCATTATACGTCGGGCTCGACCGGGAAACCGAAAGGCGTCTTGCATGTCCATAACGCCATGATCCAGCACTTGATGACCGGGAAATGGGTGCTCGATTTGCAACCGGACGATATTTACTGGTGCACCGCCGACCCGGGCTGGGTGACGGGTACGAGTTACGGAATTTTTGCGCCGTTCTTGAACGGGGCGACGAACGTGATCGTCGGCGGACGGTTCAACCCTGAGTTTTGGTACTCGGTCATCGAGCGGTTCGGCGTCACCGTCTGGTACAGCGCGCCGACAGCGTTCCGGATGTTGATGGGCGCGGGGGAGGAAGCGTTCGAGAAGTACGACTTGTCATCACTGCGCCACATTCTATCGGTCGGCGAACCGCTCAACCCGGAAGTCATTCGCTGGGGCAACGAATCGTTCGGGCTACGCATTCATGACACGTGGTGGATGACGGAGACAGGAGCGATGATGATCTGTAACTATCCGACGATGGACATTAAACCGGGATCGATGGGGAAAGCGATTCCTGGCTGTGAGGCGGCGATCTTAGACGACCGTGGCCAACCGCTACCACCGCATCGGATGGGCAACTTGGCATTGAAGACGCCTTGGCCGTCGATGATGCGTAAAATTTGGAAAAATGATGCGAAGTACGAGAGCTACTTCTGGGGTGACTGGTACGTATCTGGTGATTCGGCCTATATGGACGAGGACGGTTATTTCTGGTTCCAAGGCCGAGTGGATGACGTCATCATGACGGCAGGAGAGCGGGTCGGACCGTTCGAAGTCGAGAGCCGCCTCGTCGAGCATCCGGCTGTCGCCGAAGCCGGAGTCATCGGGAAACCGGATCCGATCCGCGGTGAGATCATCAAAGCGTTCATCGCGCTCAGAAAAGGCTATGAGCCATCGGACGAATTGAAAGCAGAAATCCAAAAATTCGTCAAAGAAGGTTTGGCGGCCCATGCGGCACCGCGTGAGATCGAGTTCAAAGACAAATTGCCGAAAACGCGGAGCGGAAAAATTATGCGTCGCGTCCTCAAAGCATGGGAGTTGAACCTTGAGGCCGGAGACTTATCGACGATGGAAGATTGAGCATAAAAAAGGTCGACACGCGATGTGTCGACCTTTCGTTTGGCTTGCGTTATGAAGCGTCCGCCTCTTTCTCGGCTTCTTCTTTTGCTTTCGCTTCATCTTCAGCTTTCTTCTTGGCTTCAGCTTCGGCTTTCTTAGCAGCATCAGCTTTTTTCTTCGCTTCGTCTTCGGCTTTCTTTGCGGCCTCAGCTTTTTTCTTAGCTTCAGCTTCAGCTTTTGCTTTTGCATCAGCATCACGCTGTGCCTCGGCATCTTGTTGCGCCTGTTCAGCCTCTTCTTTGGCTTCTTCGGCTTTTTGTTTTGCTTCTTCAGCTTTCTTCTTCGCTTCCTCTTCTTTCTTCTCTTCAAGTTTTTTCTTCTCAGAGAACGTTCCAGAGTCTTTGAAGTCGTCCGGTTTGACACTAGACGGTTGGCTGAATCGTGCGTTTACGTTGATTGCTTCTGGGTTGTCAGCATAAACACGGTTAATAGTTTGTGACCAAATTCGTTGTGTACGTTGATAGTATTGACCTGACGTATTATCACTCACCATTTCAGCTCGCTGAGAATCATAGCCGGACCAAACGGCGAGGGTGACTTCAGGGTTTGATCCAACAAGATAAGAATCACGATGATTGTTTGTTGTACCTGTTTTACCCATCCAGTCGCCAGGGACGTTCATCAAAGATTTGGCGTAAGTTGCCGTACCTGACGTGTAAACGTCACGAAGCATGTCAACAATCAAGAATGAAGTGCGATCGTTATAGATGCGTGTCTTTTTCGATTTAGCTTCAAAAATAGTTTCGCCTTGATATTCGATTCGTTCGATGAAGTAAGGTTCAACGTGCTCCCCATAATTGGCAAGCATGGCGTATGTTGAAGCGAGGTCAACAGGTCTCACTTCACCAGTACCTAATGCCATGGCAGATGCAATGCGGTTGCCATCAGAAACTGGAATCCCCATGTCGATTAGTTTTTGTGTATCGGTTGGTTTTTGGTTGCGCTCTTCGTAAATCTTAACTGCCGGGACGTTTAAAGATAGCTTAAGTGCATCTCGAACCGTGACAGGGCCACGGTACGTTTTTCCTTCGTTTTGCACTTGTTTCGGAGGTTGTCCTGGACCGGTGAATTTATAGAAATATTCTTCGTCGATGACTGTTGTGGCCGGTGTGACCATTCCGGATTCAATCGCATTGGCGTAAACTAAAATCGGCTTCGCTGTCGATCCGATTTGACGTTCCATCCAAAATGCCCGGTTCAAATCATCCGTTTCACCGTTCACATAGCGACCGCCGACAAATCCGAGTACGCGACCCGTCTTGTTTTCAATCATAACTGACGACGTTTGTTCAGGAACCGTGCGATTTTCTTCTTTTACATACTGATTCGGCCCGAAATTACCTGCGTTTTTGGCCGGTTGCTGCATCGCTTCATGGACTTGCTTATCGAGCGTCAAATGAATCTTGAAGCCACCTTGACGTAGCATATTATGCGCCCGTTTGGCATATGTCGTCTTAATCGAGGCTTGATCATCAGCATTTAATTCTGACAACGTGATGCTATCTTGTGCGAGCAAGTAGTCGGTGATAATTAGGCGCGCTTGAAGTTCCGCTTCATCAACTACATACGGATACCGGTCTCGCGGCTTCGACTGTGTCTTCATGAAGTCTTGCGTGATGTCGTAATTATATGCGGCGTCATAGTCTGCTTTTGTAATCTTGCCGGCGACGTACATCCGGTTCAATACCGTCTTCATCCGGTTGATCGCCGGTGATACATCTTCTTTAATGACCCCGCCTTGATAGTAAGGGGTGTAAAGGAACGGGTTTTTCGGGATGCCGGACAAGAACGCGGCTTGCGGCAACGTCAGCTTCTCGGCCGACGTGTTGAAGACACCGCGCGAGGCGGCCTCGATGCCTGAGATGTTGCGTCCCATCGAGTTACGGCCGAACGAGACGACGTTCAAGTAGGCGTTCAAAATCTCGTCTTTGTCCATCGCTTTCTCTAAACGGAGGGCGAGCAAGATTTCTTTTGCTTTCCGTTCGAATGAGACCTCGTTCGTCAGCATTTGGTTTTTAATGAGCTGTTGGGTTAGTGTCGAACCACCTGTCCGTTCTTCCGAACCGGTCGCTTCTTGCAGGATGGCCCGAAGTGTCGCTTTCGGGACGACGCCGTCATGTTCATAAAACTCGACGTCTTCGGTGGCGAGTAAGGCATCGACGACGAAAGGTGAAACTTTATCGACCGTGATCGGTACCCGAACTTCATCGGTCGTATAGTTCCCAATACGTTCACCGCTTCCAAAATAAATATCGGACGTCGATGAGTACGTATTGATTTGTGACGTCATCGTTTTATAGGCTGGAGCCGGCATATCTTTAACGAGTGATGCGAAATACCCGGCCCCGATCCCGGCGCCTAAGAAACCGATGAGGACGACAGAGATGATGGTGAGGAGCAAAACATTCCACGACACATCATAAAATACAGTGGCATAACGGCGGGCTTTCAACGACTTTGGTGTGTTCCATATGTCTCGAATCTTCTGCAGCATGACAGCCTCCTTAATATGGTGTAAAACTATTTTAGACAGTATTATATACGATTATAGCACAAGTCTTTGCCCACCTTATCGTGAATGAGTAGACTAATGCAAGTTTCAATCTTGCAGTTGACAACGAGGAAACGGAACTTATAAAATGAATAGCATAGTCAATAATAGTAGACGCGATGAAAAAAACGAAGTAGTCGGTTGACCGCTTGTCCAGAAAGCTAGTGGGTGCTGTGAACTAGCCAATGTCAACGATGAATTACACTTTTGGAGCGTGCCATTCGGCCGGGTTGGGACCGTTATCTCTCGTTTTAAGTGGCCACGGCTGTGGCAATTAGGGTGGTACCGCGGAATCTCCGTCCCTTCTCATTTGAGAAGGGGCGTTTTTTTATGTCAATTGAAGGAGTGGAAAACATGGAACTATTAAAAGATTTAGAATTTCGAGGGCTCGTCAACCAAATGACGGATGAGGCAGGATTGAAAGAGCAACTCGTTAAACCGACGACACTATACACAGGGTTCGACCCGACGGCGGACTCGCTCCATATCGGACACTTGCTACCGATCTTGACGTTGAAGCGTTTCCAAGAGGCGGGGCACCACGTCATCGCGCTCGTCGGTGGCGCGACCGGGATGATTGGCGACCCGTCAGGACGGTCGGACGAACGCTCGCTCAACACGCTCGATACGGTCAAAGAATTTTCGGACCGGATCAAAGATCAGTTGAGCCGCTTCCTCCCGCTCGAAGGGGAGAACCCGATCACGATCCGCAACAACTATGAATGGACAGAAGAGCTGTCGATCATCGATTTCTTACGTGACATCGGCAAGCACTTCCCGATCAGCTACATGCTCGCGAAAGACTCGGTCGATTCGCGCATGGAAAACGGGATTTCGTACACGGAGTTCTCATACATGTTGCTCCAATCGTTTGATTTCTTGAAGTTGTACGAGACAGAGAATTGCCGCCTCCAAGTCGGCGGCAGCGATCAGTGGGGCAACATCACGGCCGGGCTTGAATTGATCCGTCGCTTCGGCCATTCGGAGAAGGCGTTCGGTCTGACTGTGCCGCTCGTCACGAAGTCGGACGGACAGAAGTTTGGGAAGACGGCCGGTGGTGCGGTATGGCTCGACGCGGACAAGACGACACCGTACGAGTTTTACCAGTTTTGGATCAACGTCGACGATGCCGACGTCATCAAGTTCATCAAGTACTTCACGTTCATGACGCATGAAGAGATCGACGCGCTCGAAGCGGAAATGACGGCAGCACCTGAAAAACGTGCAGCACAGCGCCGTCTCGCCGAAGAAATGACGAAGCTCGTCCACGGGGAAGTGGGTCTCGATCAAGCGGAACGCATCACGACAGCGTTCTTCAGCGGTGATTTGAAGACGCTCGAGCCCGAGGATATGGATGCCGCGTTCAAAGGGATGCCGCAGTTCGAACTCGACGGCGAACGCAATCTCGTCGATCTTCTCGTCGAGGCGAAAATCGCTCCATCAAAACGCCAAGCGCGCGAAGACGTCCAAAACGGGGCGATCTACTTGAACGGCGAACGCGAGCAAGCGCTCGACAAGCTCGTCACGTGTGAAGACACGCTTGGGGACTTCACAATCATCCGCCGAGGCAAAAAGAAATACTTCGTGATCCGTCACGTCTAACCGATCCGTCCATGTCCGCAAAGTTTGCGGACATGGACTTTTTTTGTTGTGTCAAATCAGGTGTGGTCTGATACCATTTCAAATATAGAGACCGAGGAGGACGTCTAATGGATATCGAAGAGTTTTTTGGCGAACAGTTTCATCAGTGGCGGGAACGGTTCCGTTATTACGAGATGGCGATCACGGAGCTTGAGAGCGACCTTGGCATCATCGACCTCGATTGGCAGACCCGACTTGGCTATTCGCCGATCGAGCACGTGAAGACGCGGATGAAGACGTTGCCGTCGATCATTCGGAAGATGAATCAAAAACAGCTCCCACTCGAAGTGGAAGCGTTATGGGACAATATTTATGACGTCGCCGGCGTACGGATCGTCACGAGTTTCCGCGATGACATCTACGCGATTCTCGATCACTTGAAAAAGCGGGACGACTTACAGATCGACGTCATCAAAGACTATATCGAACATCCGAAGCCGAGCGGTTACCGCAGTCTCCATCTGATTGTGCGGACGAAAGTGTACTTGGCGGAACGTGTCATCTGGGTGCCGGCCGAGATTCAAATTCGGACGCTCGCGATGGACTTTTGGGCGGCGACCGAACATAAGCTTCAATATAAATATCAGCATCAAATCCCCGAGACGTCACGGCAAGAGCTCATCGAGGCGGCCCGAATGGCGGACGCGCTCGATACGCAGATGGGCCGGATTCGCGAACAGATCTTGATATAAAAAAATCCCCTTCTCGAGAGAAGGGGATAAAAGCATTAACGTGAGTAGTACTCAACGATGAGTTGCTCTTTGATTTGGTCGTTCAATTCAGCGCGCTCAGGGATACGTACGTACGTACCTTCGAGTTTCTCAGCGTCGAACGTGATGAATTCTTTTGTAGCTGGTGCTACTTCAAGAGCTTCAGCAATCGCTTTGAAAGTTTTCGATTTTTCGCGAACCGAGATGACTTGACCTGGTTTTACACGGTAAGACGCGATGTCTACGCGTGAACCGTCAACTTGGATGTGACCGTGGTTGACGAGTTGGCGTGCTCCACGACGTGTGCGAGCGAGGCCCATACGGTAAACGAGGTTGTCAAGGCGTGACTCGAGCAAGAACATGAAGTTCTCACCGTGGATACCTTGCATTTTCCCAGCATCGTTGAAGATGCGACGGAATTGCTTCTCGTTGATTCCGTACATGTGACGGAGTGCTTGCTTCGCTTGAAGCTGAAGACCGTATTCAGAGATTTTACGACGACCATTGCCGTGTTGGCCTGGTGCGTAAGGACGTTTTGCTAATTCTTTACCCGTTTCGCTAAGCGAGATGCCTAAGCGACGCGAGAGTTTCCAAGCTGGACCTGTGTAACGAGCCATGATTGGACTCCTCCTTGTTGTTCATGTATTTTGCACAAAAGAACAACGGTGTCAAAGACGGGTGACGCCCCTTTCTAGGTTCAAGCACCTTCACTTGATAGCGAAGCTACAAGATGCTCCTCCGACTCAGTCGAGGCCCGAAAGGTGGATACGTCTGTCTAGGACTGCTATCGTCATTTCATGCACAAAAATCAGTATACGATGGATCGGGCAGCTTGTCAATCAGATGAAGCGAAGTAATGTCTGGCAAAATTGCTCTAAGCCTTGGCGATCGACTTCTGAGAAGCGATCGAACTCGGGACTGTCGATATCGAGGACGCCGATCGTTTTGCCGTCACGGATGAGCGGGACGACGATTTCAGAGTTCGAGGCCGCATCACAGGCGATATGGCCTGGGAATTGGTGGACGTCGGCGATCAACTGTGTCTCTTGTGTCGAGGCGGCGGTGCCGCAGACGCCTTTGCCGAAGGCGATATGGACGCAAGCAGGAAGACCTTGGAACGGTCCGAGAATGAGGCTGTCGTCACCGTCAGTCAAATAGAAGCCGACCCAGTTGATGCGGTCAAGAAACTGGTTGAGCAGAGCGCTCGCGTTCGAAAGGTTAGCGACTTGGTTCGTCTCTCCTTCGAGCAGGGCAGCGAGTTGTTTGTTAAGTAAGTCATAGCCGGCGGCCAGGTCGCCAGAGTAAGTAGTAGTTTGGAACATTTGTTTCCCTCCTATATCAAGATGTATTTCAGATTAGCATCATGGTACACGCATTTTTTTATTTTGTCTCCCAAAAAGAATTTCGCGGAAAATAACATTCTCTCCCTAAACCGTTGGAAAACCTATGCAAAACATTGTTTCTATAATATGATTATTAATATCTATACTTATAAAATACTTCATTTTCTTCTTAAAGATACATAAGTCCACGAAAGCGGCTTGGAGGTTGTTACAGAGATGGATTACGGAATATACGGAATTTTAATTGGAATTATTGTCATCGCTCTAGGAGCAATGTTAGGTAGTATGCTAGCTAGACGAAGTTTTTACCAGAAAATTGATGATTTGGATATGCGAAAACAAGGCATCCTGAGTGCGAGTGTCCCGGCCGAGCTTCAAAAGTTCAAACAGTGGCCGATGGAAGGCGAAACGAAAGAAAAATTCGAACGCTGGCACCAGTCGTGGGATGAACTCGTCAGCGTCCACACGGGTCAAATCGATGAGGCGTTATACCGTTCAGAGGAAGACCTCGACAAATATCGTTTCCTTAAAGTCAAATCAGACTTGGCTGCGACCGAACAGGTGATCGAAGAACTCGAATCGATGGTTCACGCGATGCTCGATGAGATGGCGGAGTTTAACGACCATCATGCCTCCCTGCTAGATATCGTCAAAAAAGACGAGAAAGAACTGTATCAGTTCCGCAAGACGCTCATTTCTCAAAATAGCGCTTTTGGCCCGACGTACGATCTCGTCGAAACCGAAATCGCTGTTGCGGAATCGAAACGGACCGAGATGATGACGCTCAAGCAAGAAGGACAAGTCTCAGAGGCGTTCATGGCCGGCCAAGTCCTGTCTGAAAAGGTGACGAAGATCCGTGAACTCGTTCAAGTGATTCCCCAGTTTGTCCGGACGGTTCAATTTGACTTAAAGCACCAACTGAATCAACTGCGTGCGGGTCATAAAGAAATGCAGATGGATGGCTACGCCCTCGAGACGCTCGGTTTAGTCGAAGAGATCGAGCAGGCAGAAGACCGCCGTCTCGCGCTCATGACTCGGATCGAACAGCTTGATTTTGAACACTTTGAAACGGACATGCAGCAACTCAGTTCGGATATCGATCAATTGTTCGAGGCGTTCAGCTCCGAGGTCGATGCAAGGCAGTACGTAAAAAAAGAGTTTGCTGGGGTCAAAGAACGCGAACGTCAGACGAACGAATTGATGACGCGCCTTCACCAAGAGATGTCGCGGCTTGTCAGCAACTATGAAATCAATGCCCGGGTCGGTGAGGAGTTCGAACAATTGGACCGGGAACGTGCGGTGCTCGCTGCGAACGTCCTCGATATCGAACAAGCACTCGTCGCTCAGGTGATTCCGTTCAGTCTGATCAAATCAAAAGTGCAAGATGCGAAACGGTCACTCGACCAGTTCGGTGCGATGCATGAACGGTTTATCGAAAATACGAACTCGCTTCGTAAAGAAGAGCTCGAAGTTCGAAATAAACTCGAGTCATGGAAGAAGGAATTGTCCGCTCACCGTCGCCTCTTGGCGAAGAGCGCGATGCCGGTCGTTCCGACTGATTTGACGAGTGACATGCGACAACTTCAAAAAGGGGTGCAGTCGCTAGATGAACAGTTCGAGAAGGCACCGTTCAACATGACGTATATCGTCGGCCTCAGTCACGATGTCGAGGAAACGATGGATAACTTCCGTGACCGCGTCAAAGCACTGCTCCGGCAAGTGACGTATGCGGAACAGTTGCTCCAGTATGCGAATCGGTACCGTCGTCGTGATAACGAGGTGCATGTCGCCTTGACGCTCGCTGAGAACAAGTTTTTACACGGCGAGTACGGTACGGCCGTCGAAATCGGTGAACGTGTGCTCGGGCGCTTCGACGAAGGAGCGGCTCGCGAGATCCGTCAACGTGTTGAAAAAGGTTTAGAACAACAAGATATGCTTCGAAAATAATCTATGCATGAAGATTGACGTAAACGGGAATTAACGTAGACGTCAATCTTTTTTGAATCGAGGAGGAATTTTGTGATGGGAACGCTTTGGGTAAACGGAAAGATCTATACGCTGAACAAAGAACATGAAATGGCACGGGCGATGTATGTCGAGCACGGACGCGTGTTGAAACTCGGGGAGGAAGGTCATCTTCGCCGTACATACGCGGGCCGGATCAAACAGATTGTGAACCTCGAAGGGAAGAGCGTGTATCCGGCGTTTACAGACTCGCACATTCACTTGATCGGATATGGCGAGGCGCTCGACCGCATCGACGCGACCGAGACGACGGATTTAAACGCCTTGCTCGAAGCGATGAAAGCGAAGTCGGGAGGGGACGACTGGATCGTCGCTGAAGGCTTTAACGATCGTCTGCTCGGACAGATGCCGACACGTGAGATGATCGATGCCGTCATTCCGGATCGCCCGGTCGTCTTGAAGCGCGTCTGTCGCCACGTCGCCGTCGTCAACTCGAAAGGCCTCGAGCGCTTAGGCCTCATTCATCACACCGTCATTGAAGGCGGGAAGCTCGGACGTGATGACGACGGGAAATTGAACGGCGTGTTGTACGATGCGGCGCTCGATCTGCTCCATAAAGAGCTCGGCGGAAATCGTGAGAAGAACGTCGCCTCGATCCGTCGGGCCGTCGACTCGTTGTTCGCCCATGGGATCGTCGGAGCCCACACGGAAGACTTGTTCTACCACGGAGATCCGCTCGAGACGATTCAAGCATATGAAGATGTACTTCAAGAACTTCCGTTCCATGCCCATCTGCTCGTCCATGAACAAGTCGTTGATCAATTGCTACAAAAAGATGCGCTTGCGAAGCGCCTGCGCTTCGACTTCGGGGCGATGAAGATTTTCGTCGACGGTTCGTTCGGCGGCCGGACGGCGCTCTTGTTTGAGCCGTATGCAGATGAAGTCGGACAGCGCGGGATCGAAGTCCACCGCCCGGACCACCTCGAGGCGCTCGTCAAAAAAGCGCGCTCATACGGGATGAACGTTGCGGCTCATGTCATCGGAGATGCGGCGGCTGAGCAGTTCATCACGCTGCTCGAGAAGTATCCGGCGAAACGAGGGACGCGCGACCGCATCATCCACGCTTCGCTATTGAACGATTCGCTGTTGAAACGTATCAGTGCGTTGCCGGTCCTCATCGACGCGCAACCGGTCTTTTTGTCGGATGATATGGACTTGTTGTTCGACCGTCTAGGCAACGAGCGGGTCGATGACGCGTATCGGTTCAAATCGATGCTCGATACGGGTGCGCTCGTACTCGGGGGTAGTGATGCCCCGATCTCTTCTGTCGATGTTAGAAAGGGGCTCTATGCCGCTGTGACACGACAATCGTTTGAAGCGTCGGGTGCACTGAATCCGTCCGAGCGTCTATCGATGTACGAGGCGCTACGGAGTTTCACCTACTCGCCGCGTGTCGCGACCGGAACACATGGCCGTGACGGCCTGTTGATTCAAAGCTATAACGCGACGTTCACTGTGTGGGAGCAGGATTTCTTTGACTTGAACGGACAAGATATTTTGAACAACCGACTTGTCATGACCGTCGTCGACGGTTCGCCCGTCTACGAGGCGGACGTCATCAAAGCATGAGAAAAGGCTAGTCGTCCGCGATGGACGACTAGCCTTTGTCAGTTTAGAAGAAAGAGCGTTGCACTTTGTGCCAGAACGAGTTGGTTTTCAACTTGACCGTTTTGACGACCTTGTCCGACAATTCGATGTCGATCCGGTCTGTATATTTCAGACTAAGCGCTTCGTTATCCATGCCGATAATCGGATAATCGTTTCCGTCTTCAACGATGCGGAGCGACAGCTTGCGTGATGCGTGGACGATGAATGCTGAGCCGAGCGTGCGGTAACGGTTGTTGTTCACCGAAGCGATTTCACTCACTTGCATGCATGGGATGAGCGGATCGACGACCGCGCCATTCAACGATTTATTGTAGGCGGTCGATCCCGTCGGTGTCGATACGACCATGCCATCCCCGCGGAACGTCTCGAAGTGGAGGTCGTCGATGTAGACTTCGATCGCGAGCGATTTGATGATACTCGATTTGATCGATGCCTCGTTCAGGCAGAGGAGTGGCGACGATTCGTTAATCGAAGCGGATAAGAGCGGATATTTCCGTACTTCGAGACCGGCTTCGATCCGGGCAGAGTTATCCGAGAATAAACGGTCGACTTCGTCGAGTTTATGTATATCGAAGTCACAGTAAAATTCGTTGAGGCCGCGGCCAAAACCGACATAGATGGCGTCTTGACGGAACCCGGTGTAACGGACGGCCTGTAAAAACGCGCCATCTCCCCCGATGGCGACGATGATGTTGGCATCTTCCGGGCGGTCCATGATGTTGAAACCATGTTTCTCCCCGATTTCTCTTAATTTTTTTACCTCTTTCGTGAACTCGTTGACGTTACGATGGTGCAGATACACGTTGTTTCTCATCTAAATCATCCCCTTTGTCAATTGTGTCCTTCTCATTATAACTTGTTTTAGGCGTCCTATATAGGGAAAATGACAATCAGGCCGTCTGAAGCAGGATGCTTGTCTTCGTGACGGCACCATCGATATGATGAAGAAGTAAAATTCAGAACAAGGGGATGATTTGATGCCAACATTTAAAGGGAATACAGTCACATTGCAAGGGAATCCAGTGAAAGTGGGAGATGCTGCACCCGATTTCACCGCCCTCACGACTGCACTCGAAGAAGTGTCGCTCGCGTCTTACCCAGGGAAGAAATTGATTAGTGTCGTCCCATCGATCGATACAGGACTATGCGACACGCAAACTCGTGCGTTCAATGAAAACGCGGCATCGCTCGGTGGAACGGTATTGACCGTCTCGAACGATTTACCGTTCGCCCAGCGACGCTGGTGTGCGGCGTCAGGTCTCGATAACGTCATCATGTTGTCAGATCACCGCGACCAGTCGTTCGCGCATTCGTACGGCGTGCTCATGGAAGAGCTTCGTTTGCTAGCCCGGTCAGTCTTCGTGATCGACTCGGAAGGAACTATCCAATACGTTCAGTATATGGATGAGATGACAGACGAAGTCGATTTTGACGCGGCGCTTGAAGCGTTCGACGCGGCAAACTGATTCACTTGGCGAAACGTGGACGAATAGCTTACACTATATTGTAGTTAACCAACCGGCTCTCGAAACGAGAGCCGGTTTTGTATGGAGGAGATGAACGACTATGGAACGATTTGAACAATTGTACCGAGATTGGAAGAAAGAAACGAAAAAATTGGTGGCCGACCTTGATTTATTGCCGCTCGAAGCATTGATCGAAGTGTTTGAGCGAGTCGACGTTGAATCGGAGAAACCGGATGACGTGCGCAAGGCAGTGAGTCTGCTTGTGCTTGAAGAGACGACAACGCTTCCGCCGAACCATCAACCGACACCGGACGCAGTCAGCTTATTTATCGGATATTTGGCGACGAAGCTCGTCAAAGACGGAGCGAACGTGCTTGAACTCGGAAGCGGCACCGGGACTCTCGTCCACGCCATTTTATCGCAAGTGAAGGACGCCACCGCACAAGCCGTCGAAGTCGATGAATTGATGCTTCGTTTGTCATATGCGATTAGCAATTTACTCAAAAAGCCGGTTTCTTACTTCCATCAAGACGCACTTGCACCGCTGTTCGTCGAGCCGAGTGACCTTACACTCGTCGATTTGCCGATCGGTTATTATCCGAACGACGAAGTGGCGAGCGGTTATGAGTTGAAGCGGGAAGAAGGTCATTCCTATTCTCACTTCTTGATGATCGAGCAGGCGATGCGGCATACGTTGCCGGGAGGCCATGGTGTCTTCGTCATCCCGAACAATTTGTTTGAACAGGATGATGAAGGGAAATTAAAACAGTGGATGGACCGAGAAGCGGTCGTGAAGGGTGTCCTCCAACTACCGACAACGATGTTCAAAGATGAACGGTATGCGAAGAGTATCCTCATCTTACAGAAGCAAGGAGAGGGCGTCACACGGCCGAAACAAGCGCTCCTCGTTGAGTTGCCATCGTTCACTGACGTGCGAGCTGTTGCCAATATTGTGAAACAGATTGATGAATGGTTTAAAACAACATAATATTTATTGGGCAAAAGACTTGAAAAACATATGCCATATCAAGTATCTTCATTATGATACAGTTATCGGTTTTAAAGAGAACAGATAAAGAAACGTGTTTAAATCGAAAGGTAAGAGGTGTATGACATGACAAAAATTATGGCAGTCAACGCAGGTAGTTCGTCACTGAAGTTCCAACTTCTCGAGATGCCATCTGAGAACATGCTCGCGCTTGGTCTCGTCGAGCGCGTTGGGAAAGACGATGCGATCTTTACTATTAAATACGGCGAAGGGCAAAAGTTCAACGTCGTCACGCCGCTTCACACACACAAAGAAGCGGTCGAGCTTGCACTCGAAAAATTGATTGACCTTGGAATCATGGCTTCGTTCGATGAAATTTCGGGTGTCGGGCACCGTGTTCTTCACGGGAAAGAACTGTACGCCGATTCAGTCGTGATCGATGAGGAAGTCATGAAGAACATCGAATCGTTCGTCGAACTCGGACCGCTTCACATCCCGCCTAACTTGACTGGGATTCGTGCGTTCCAAACGATTTTGCCGAACGTACCGCAAGTCGCCGTCTTTGATACGGCTTTCCACCAATCGATGCCGGAAGAAAACTTCCTGTACAGCCTCCCGTACGAGTACTACACGGAACACGGAGTACGAAAATATGGTTTCCACGGGACGAGCCACAAATATGTCACGCAACGTGCTTCTGAGCTACTCGGTCGTCCGCTCGAAGATTTGCGCTTGATCTCATGCCATCTCGGCAGTGGAGCGTCAATCGCGGCGGTTGCCGGCGGTCGTTCGATCGATACGACGATGGGCTTCACGCCACTTGAAGGAATCACGATGGGAACGCGCTCAGGATCACTTGACCCGGCCCTCATCCCGTTCCTTATGCAAAAAACGGGCAAGTCGGCTGAAGACGTATTGAACGTCATGAACAAAGAATCAGGCGTTTACGGTCTCTCGGGTATTTCAAGTGACTTACGTGACATCGAACAAGCTGCAGCAGAAGGTAACCACCGGGCTGAAGTGTCACTTAAAATCTTCTCGAACCGGATTCACGGTTACATCGGTCAGTACGCTGCTGAGATGAACGGTGTCGATGCCATCATCTTCACGGCGGGTGTCGGTGAAAACTCTGACGTCATTCGTGAGCGTATCTTGCGTGGGCTTGAATTCATGGGCGTCTACTGGGATCCATCGCTCAACAACGGAGCACGCGGCAAAGAGTTGTTCATCAACTATCCGCATTCGCCGGTCAAAGTCATCATCATTCCGACGAATGAAGAATTGGTCATCGCCCGCGATACAGTTCGGATCGCAAACCTTGTAGAAGCACACGCTTAATCCACACAATTTAACCTCTCTAGTCGCGCTGTTCATTCGAACAGCGCGACTTTTTTTAGTTCTTTTGTCATGGTTCATCCGGGGGAATTGTGTCTAAAGGATTATCCGGGAGACGCGCGCTGTAATAAAAAGAGTCAAAAAACGATACGTTTGTAACGTTCGAGTCATATTGCGACCAATAATTGGAATTTAATATGACATAAAAAGTGGTATCTCTGTAAAGTTGTCATCTCTCGTTAAAATAGTCCGCTTTTGTAACACTCCTGTAATTTTAGTGTCACTCAAATGAATTTTAGTTGTAAACGCACGTCCGGTTGTTTCGTCATATAGTTATCTGGACGAAACATTACTCGTCTTGACGCATCGTGTTTATGTTTAAACGTAACAATCACCAAGAACTGACAACTATGAAAAACGACAAAACAAACCGACTGGGAAAGGACGAACCTCATGTTAAAAAAAATTGGAACGGTCTTATTACTGACGGTCATGACATTCGCCATGCTTTTACCGCAACAACCAGTAGAGGCGTCTTCTAAAATTTATGTAAAAAGCCAAGTGAATGGATTAAACGTTCGCTCAGCGGCTACGATTAATGGTAAGGTACTCGGAAAAATCAATAAAGGACAACAACTCCAACGCACTGGTACAAAAGGGGCTTGGATTCGCGTCAACTATAAAGGTAAGGCCGGTTGGATCGCAACCAAATACTTACGCACCGTTAAACCGGTTGCGAAAGCGAACGTGAAATCGTATACGATGAACGCTTCTGCCTACACACCATACTGCAAAGGGTGTTCAGGTAAGACGGCACTCGGATGGAACGTGCGTACACAAAGACATAACGTCGTCGCTGTCGACCCGCGCGTCATCCCGCTTGGTTCTAAAGTACAAGTGTATGTCGGTGGGAAGTTAATGGGTACGTACACGGCGGCTGACACAGGCGGCGCCATCAAAGGACATAAGATCGATATTCTCATGTACTCGCAAAGTGCGGCCATCAACTTTGGCCGCAAGACGGTCACGGTCAAAGTCTTATAAGCCAATAAAAAAGAGTCATCGCAAACGCGATGACTCTTTTTTATTGAAATTATTGACGAACGATCAGGACGTCGCACTTCGAGTACCGGACGATGCTCTCGGATACGCTACCGATAAAGAAGCGTTCGACCGCATTCAAGCCGGTCGCTCCACAGATGATAAGGTCAATTTCGTGATTCGGTGCGATTTTTTTCGCAATCGTCACTTTAGGCGAACCGTATTCAATGACCGTTTCGACTTCTTTGACACCACGTTCTTTGGCCCGATTGACATAGTCGTCGAGCAGTTCTTTCGCATAAGTTTCTGCACGTTCGGTAATCGTCCGATCGTATGCTTCGACCGTTGCGAACGTCCGTGTATCGATCACGTGACCGATATACAGTTTTCCGTCGTTTCGAAGGGCGACGTCGATTGCTGTTTCGAATGCGCGTTCCGCCTCTTTCGAGCCGTCGACGGCAGAAAGGATATGTTTGTAGACAATTGCCATGTAAATCCCAACCTTTCGCTTGAAATGTACGTGCGGCTTACATATATAGTATACCACTTCACTGGAAATTCACGCTCGGTTCTTTTGAGAATGGATGAAATTTTCACAACTTTCTTACGGAACAGGTTGAAGTTTGGAAATCGATAGATGGAACGGGTAAGATGATACAGAGGAGGGATGACGATGAAACACGTAGTCATCACGGCTGGTGCGAAAGGGATCGGCCGGGTTGTGACGGAACGACTGTTGGAGGAGGGCTGGTATGTCAGCGTGCTTCAACGAAAACCGATTGATTGGGAGCATGAACGGCTACATATGATCGAGACGCCGTTGACGGACCGAGAAGCGGTGACGGCCGGTTATGACGAGGCGGTGAGCAAGTTCGGTAAGCCGGACGCTTTGATTTTGAACGCGGGTCCGTATATTTTCGAACGGAAATGTCTCGTTGATTTGACGGACGAGGAGTGGGAGGAAGTGATCACCGGGAACTTGTCCGCCTCGTTTTGGCTGATGCGTCGGGCGATTCCGGATATGCGGGCGAAGCGGTTCGGTCGTATCATCACGTATGGCTTCCCTGAGAGTGCGACGGCACCGGGCTGGTTGCATCGGTCCGCCTTTGCTGCCGCGAAGACCGGTCTCGTCAGTTTGACGAAGACGGTCGCGCTCGAGGAAGCGGTGCACGGTATCACGGCGAACATGATCAATCCGGGTAACATCGTCGGTGCGCAGAAAGAGATGCGGATCGAATCCGCTGAACCGGATGATCAAACACCGGTCGGTCGGCATGGGACCGGCGAAGACATCGCGCGAATGATCATGTTCTTGCTCGCGCGGGACTCGGACATGGTCACCGGGGCGGTCATCGATGTGACCGGAGGCGTCAACGTCGTCCACCAATATCGAAAGTAAGGAGTGCTTCATATGAAGTTGGCCATTTTGACGGACATTCACGGGAACGTCCAAGCGTTAGACGCGGTTTTGAACGAGTTGGACGGTCAAGGGATCGATGACATCTGGAGTCTCGGCGATATGATCGCGATGGGGCCAGATTCAAACGAAGTGATGGCGCGACTCCTCGACCGAGGTGTCAAGATGATCACGGGAAACCACGATGAAGCCGTCCTCTCACTGCTCGCCGGAACAGGGCATCCCGAAAGTTATGCCCATACGCGGACACATCACGAATGGGTCGCACGAACGTTGCGCCCTGACTACGCCGATGCGCTTATGAAATTGCCTCGTACGATCGAGCAAACGATAGGCAGGGAGCATATATACGGCATTCATTACCACATCCCGACTGAAAAACGTGAGGCATCGATCGTCGACGAGCCGTTTCATGACATCGTCGAAGCGACGCTTCCGAACATGCAGCGCTTATTTGGTGATTACGCGGCGGACGTCGTTTGTTTCGGTCACCATCACCCGGTCCACGCGTTTCAAGATGAGTGCAAACGGTATTTCAATCCGGGAGCGCTCGGCGTCGCCAAAGACGATTTGGCCCGCTACGGAGTGCTGCAGTGGGATGAGGCGGGACTGCGTGTCCTCGCTAAGACGATCCTGTACGATAAACCGTCTTTCATGAACAAGATGGAGCGTGACGAAGTGCCGCAGCGCGAAGTGATGTGGCGCCTGTTCTATTGAAAAAGAGGTTGAAGGCGTATGCCTTTAACCTCAAGCTGTTGACGAACGAGGTCGCTAAAAGCGATCTCGTTCGTCTTTTATTATGTCCGAAGACCTTGAGGCGCTCTGCCCGACATAAAATTGAAGAAATGCTATGTAACGGTCGTTCTCGCCCGCGGTAGAATGTGAAACGGCCGCCCGAGGGCGACCGTTTGCTTTGCTCGTCCGATGGTACTGCGGCTCCGGGATTGCCTGCGGATAGCGTTGGCGCCGGAAGGACGAGCGAATTTGACTGTGTTAGTCAACCTTTTTTAAATTTCTTGTAACGTCTTCGGGAAGCTCGTCAACAAGATTGGCCCGCTTTCCGTCATGACGATATCGTCCTCGATCCGGACGCCGCCGACACCGGGGAGATAAATGCCTGGCTCGACCGTGAACGTCATACCGACCTGGGCCGTCATATCGTTGTTGGCTGCCATCGATGGGAACTCGTGAACCTCGATCCCGATACCGTGGCCGACGCGATGGGTGAAGTATTCCCCGTATCCGGCCGTCGTGATGACTTGGCGGGCGGCGATATCGATCGAGCCGAGCGTCGTCCCGACGTTCGCCATCTCGATGGCGGCTTCTTCGGCCCGGAGCACGGTCTCATAGATTTCCCGCTGTTTCGTGCTCGCCTCACCGTAGACGACGGTACGGGTGATGTCTGAACAGTAGCCTTGCCAGACGACACCGAGATCGAATAAGGCGAAGTCACCTTTTTTAAGTCGGTTGTTGCCAGGCACACCGTGCGGATCGGCGCTATTTTCACCGAACAAGACGAGTGTGTCAAATGACATCTCACGGACACCTTGCCGTTTCATGGCGTATTCGATCTCGGCGATGACTTCAAGTTCGGTCACCCCTTCACGCAACGCGCGGATGCCGGCTTCGATTGCCATGTCGGCAAGTTCGGCCGCCCGTTTCATGACCCGGATCTCATCTGTCGACTTGATCATTCGGAGCGCTTGTAATTCTTCCGTCAAATCAATGATTGAAAGTCCGGCAAACCCGGCACGAAGTTGTTCGACGCGGTTATACGGTAAATGCTCGCCTTCGATCCCGATTCGTTCCGGAATGATTTGTTGGTCGAGAAACAGTTTGACGACCTTGTCCCACGGATTCTCGTGGTCCATGTACGTCACGATCTCACCGTTCCAGTCGCTCGCTTCGACGATTCCTTTTTCAAGGGCCGGACAGACGAGCGCCGTTGTCCCGTTCTTCAGTACTAGGATAGCGATCAAACGTTCATGGGCCTCGGCGTATACTCCTGAAAAATAGAAGACGGACGCTTTTGACGTGACAAACGCGGCGTCTAGCCCTTTCGTGGCCAAAGATTGTGCAATGTGGTTGGTTCGTTGATTCAACTCGATTCCCTTCCTTCTTGTTCAGTGGCTTTCTCGTTCATTATAGCGGTTTCCAAAATGGAAAGGAAATGTTGCATTTTCAGTAGTACAGTTTGAACAAGGTTCACTGATACAGTATACTGAGGGTGACAGAAAATGTATTGAGGAAAGGGACTCGTGACATGACAACAAAACATGAACAGATCATAGCACATATCGAGTCGCTCGATGTCGGGTCTAAAATCTCCGTTCGCCAAATCGCCAAAGAACTTGCGGTATCAGAGGGGACGGCTTATCGGGCCATCAAAGAAGCGGAGAACTTGGGGTTCGTGTCAACGATCGAACGGGTCGGCACGATCCGCATCAAGCGCAAACATAAAGAGAACATTGAAAAACTGACATTTGCCGAAGTCGTCAACATCGTTGATGGCCAAGTGCTCGGCGGACGCGACGGCCTGCATAAAACGCTGTCTAAGTTCGTCATCGGGGCGATGAAGCTCGAAGCGATGATGCGATATATCGACGTCGACTCGCTCGTCATCATCGGGAACCGGGAGAAAGCGCATGAACTCGTCTTGCAGTCAGGCGGGGCCGTACTGATCACCGGTGGATTCGATGCGACCGACGAAGTGAAACGGATGGCGGATAAGTACAACATGCCCGTCATCTCGACTTCATATGACAGCTTTACCGTGGCGACGATGATCAACCGCGCCATCTATGACCGTCTGATCAAAAAGGAAATTCTGCTCGTCTCGGATATCGTCATTCCGTTGCACGATACGTTTTATTTAAAAGTGGACGATACGGTCAAACGTTGGCACGAACTCAATGAACGGACGAAGCACAACCGTTACCCGGTCATCGACGACCAGATGAAAGTCGTCGGCGTCATCACCGCCAAAGATCTCATCGATCGGCCGCACGATACAGAAATCGAAAAAGTGATGACGAAAAGCCCGATCACGGCCGGTGTGCAGACAAGTGTCACGAATGCAGCCCACCAGATGGTATGGGAAGGGATCGAGATGTTGCCGGTCGTCGACAACTACGGTCGCCTGCTCGGCATCATCAGCCGTCAAGACGTCCTAAAGGCGCTTCAGCTCGCGAACCGGCAACCGCAAGTCGGTGAGACGTTTGATAATATGATCACCAATCAGTTGAAAGAGGATCCGACTTCGAACGGGACGGCGTTCACGGTCGAAGTGGCACCTCAAATGACGAGCCACATGGGGACGGCGTCGTCCGGAGTCTTGACGACGCTTCTTGTCGAAGGGGCGACCCGGAGTTTGCGGCATATGAAAAAAGGCGACCTTGTCGTCGAGAATATTACAGTCTACTTCATGAAACCGATTCAAATCGAGAGCCAAATCCGCGTCTCGGCGAACGTGTTCGACCTCGGACGAAAGTTCGGGAAAGTCGACGTCGAGATGACACAAGGGACACAACTCGTCGCCAAGGCGCTCGTCACGGCGCAACTGATCGACCGGTAAAGAAAAACGAGCTGATGATGTCATCAGCTCGTTTTACATATTAAGATTGTTGGATCGGTTCTTCAGACGCCTTCGGGAAAATCTTGCGGTAGCGAATGATCCCGACGATTGCGTTGCCAAGCCCGAGGACGAGCATGACGATGCTGACGATCCAGCCGATGGTCGAATTGAGACCGAGGCCGCCGAGCATCTGGTTGATGGCGAACAGCGCCAAAAACAAGCTGAGCCAGATGAGCGCTTGCGTGTTGAACAACGCTTTCCGGTACGGCGTCTTCGTCAAGAAGGCCCGACGTTTATAGACGAAATACGCACCGAGTGAGAACAAGATGAGTCCGATCATGATTAATTGACTCAAGTGAGAAACCCCTTTCAAACGTATAATCTGTTATCATCATACCATAGAATGGACATCAAGAAAGCGAGGAACGACCATGGCACATTGGCCTGAAGCAACAACGATATTGAAGTTAATCGAGGCGGCGGACACGATTATGATCCATCGACACGTCCGTCCCGACCCAGACGCGCTCGGAAGTCAACTCGGCTTAAAGCGAATCATTGAGCGGGCTTACCCGGATAAACACGTTTACGTCGTCGGCGGGATCGCCCGCGACCTCGAATTTTTAGGGAAGATGCAACACGTGGAGCCGGAGATGTATGACGAGGCACTCGTCCTCGTGCTTGATACAGCGAACCACGAACGAATCGATGGACCATACGCTTTGAAAGGGAAGACCGTCGTCAAGATTGACCACCATCCGGACGAAGACGCGTATGCGACACATCAGATTGTCGATACGACGGTCAGTTCGACGTCGGAGATTGTGGCCGAGCTCGCTCGGATATGGGGCTTGGCTCTCGATGAGGAGTCGGCGTTCTTACTTTTCGCGGGCATCGTCGGCGATACGGGACGCTTCCAGTTCCGGAACGCGACGCCGCACACGTTTGAGATCGCTGCTGACTTGATCAGTTACGGCATCGACACGAACCGCTTGTACCGGCAAATGTATAAGACGAACTTGGCGACACTCCAACTGCAAGGTTACGTCCTGCAAAACGTCCAAGTGACAGAGGCGGGCGTCGGATATGTCAAAATCGACGCCGACGTGCTCCGGACGTTTCATGCGACGCCGGAAGCGGCATCGTTGCTCGTCAACAGCTTCTCTGGACTGGAGGGGTTGAAATGTTGGGTCATGTTCGTCGAGAACAAAGATGAGATTCGTGTCCGTATCCGCTCGAAAGGCCCGGTCATCAATGAAGTCGCCAAACGTTACCGTGGCGGCGGGCATCCGATGGCAGCCGGTGCGACAATTGACACGTGGGAAGAGATGGACGATGTGATTGCCGCACTAGAAGAAGTGGCCGCACCGTTCGAATTTGAAAATGAAGAGAGCTGACCGCGGTCAGCTCTCTTCATTTTGTATCGTCGTCTTGTGGGATGAACCACGTGCCGCGATCGGTGACGTCTTCGACGACGTCAAGTTGGTACTCGGCAATGTATTTGCGCAGCCGGTCGATAATTTCAGGGCTGTCGGCAAATACGGTCTGTCCGTTCTGTAAAAGTTCTAACTTGTCGCGCGCGATTTTACCCCGATTAATAATCATACGCTTTTACCCCCTTTTATCATTCGTTTTGTCTATAATTATTGTATCAGAGAAGCATCGAGATGAGTTTGACAATTAAGAAAAAAGAGAGAGGGGGGCGCTTGTGCTCCATTTAAATGTAAGATCAGCGTTTAGCTTGATGCATAGCACGATTCGCCTAGAGCAATATGTCGCCTCGATGGCGGAGCGGGGGAGTAAGTCGGTTGCGGTCGCAGATGACGCGTTTTATGGCGTTCCTCAATTTGTGAGACTATGCGAACGCTATGCAGTCAAGCCGGTCATCGGTCTACGGACGAGCCTTCATGTCGACGGGCTCGAGTTGGCCGTGCTCGTGTATGCGATGACCGACCTAGATATTGCAAAGTTGTATCGCATCGTCGAGGCAGGCGGATTGACCGAACCGACGGATTTATCGGTCGTCATCTTACCTGAGAATTGGAAAACGAGTGACCCGGTCCACCGACGTCGTTTGTTTAACCGTATCCTCGGCTTTGTGGCAGAAGAACGATTATGGCTCGGGTTGCCGGCTCCGCAGACGACCGAACAGACGCTCATCGTCAAACAGCTTCGGGGGATGCGCGAAGAACTCGGTGTTCGTTTAGTGCCGACGCCAGAGACGTGTTATATGCGACCAGAAGATTTTGAAGCGTATCGTGCTATCGTCGCAATCGGGGAAGGCGAGGTCATCTCCCAAGAGGACGTTCATCAAAAAGGTAAGTATGTGCGGCTGCCGAGCGAGATGAACGATTGGTTCGAACCCATGGAGCTCGAGGAACTCGCGCGATTCGATCAACTTGTGTCAGTAACGCAGATTCCGGCCGCGACTGCCGCGATCCCGGAACTGCCTGATGCCGTCGAGCGACTCAAACGTCTCGTCGCGGAGCGATTGAAAGCACTCGATTTGCTCAACGACACGTATATCGATCGGGCCCGGTACGAGCTTGACGTCATCGCCGGTACGGGGTTCGCCTCATACTTCTTGATTGTCGAGGACATCGTTCGCTTCGCCAGGGAGCAAGGCATCGAAGTCGGTCCAGGTCGTGGTTCGGCGGCCGGGTCGCTCGTCAGTTTCGCGCTCCATATCACAGAAGTCGACCCTGTTCGCTTCGATTTGCTGTTCGAACGTTTCTTGAACCCGGAACGGATCAGCATGCCGGATATCGATTTGGACTTCGAAGACGAACGGAGAGATGAGGTCGTCCAGTACGTGCTTAATAAGTATGGACTGCATCACGCCGCTCAAATCGGTACGTTAGCCACATTCGGTGCGAAGGCGGCGCTGCGTGACGTAGCGCGTGCTCTCGGGATGACGCTTGAAGAAGGCCAGGCTGCGAGTAAACAAGTCAAGGACGACGGAATCGCGGGCATTACGAACAATCCGACTAAAATGAAGTGGTTTGCCGGAAGTCAAAAACGGTCGCACTTGTTGACGATTGCGTCTCAATTGGAAGGTTTGCCGAGGCAAGCGTCGATCCATGCGGCCGGGATCGTCTTGAGCCGAGATCCGCTTGACACGGTAACGCCGCTTCAACCGACGGACGGGGGTCAAGTGACGCAATATAATATGAAGGATCTCGAGGCGCTCGGACTGCTGAAAATCGATTTGCTCGGCCTCCGGAACTTGACACGATTGCGCGAGATGGAGATGTTGATTCGTGACACCGATTCACTATTCTCCCTAAAATCGATCCCGCTCGATGACAACCGGACGTTACGCGTTCTCGCACGAGGCGATACAGACGGCGTCTTTCAGTTTGAGTCGGACGGGATGAAGCAGGCGCTGCGGCAAGTGAAGCCGACCGAGTTTGAAGATATCGTCGTCACGATGTCGCTTTATCGCCCTGGACCGATGCAGTTCATCGAGACGTATGCCAAGCGTAAGCACGGGATGCCGTACAAGCCGGTCCATCCGATTGTTGGCGAAGTGATGGAGACGACTAAAGGCGTGCTCGTCTACCAAGAACAAGTCATGAAGTTGTTGCGCGAACTCGCCGGATATTCATACGCCGAGGCCGATTTGATTCGTCGAGCCATCGCTAAAAAGGATATGGCCGCCATCGAGGTCGAGAAAATCCGTTTTTTGGAGAAGACGGCGAAGCACGACATGGATTCGATGCGACAAGTATTCTCATGGATTGAAAAATTCGCGGGCTACGGGTTCAACCGGTCGCACGCCGTCGCCTATAGTTTGATCAGTTATCGATTGGCGTATGTGAAAGCGCACTTTGAACGCATTTTTTATCTCGTGACGTACGATAAGACGAATCAACTCGTGCGCATGCTCCGGAAAGGGAAAATCCCCGTCTATCCTCCTGACGTCTTGCACGGGAAAGCGGGAGCATTTCTAGAAGGTCCGGGTGTCCGTCTGGGCCTCAAGGCGATTCAAGGATTGACGAAGCGGGACGTGGAACGATTGATTGAGCATCACGATCAGTTCACCGATGTGAAACGACTCGTGGAGCTGATGGACTGGGGAACGAAAGATCAGTTGAAATTGCGCCGTCTGCTCGGTTCCGGGGCGTTAGACCGTATGTACCACGGGGAGCGGAGCCAAGCTTTCCGGGCTGTGGAACGCTTGCGGGAAGAGACGGGGACACATTTGCTCCCGGATGAACTGTCGGCCCTCGGTTTGAAACGGACCGAGATGCCGGAACCGAATTGGTCGGAGGAAGAACGCGAGGCGCTCGGGACGTGGATCGTCCACTCACCTTTGACGACGGTGGCACCCCTTCAAGTGGACACGGCCACAATCGAGGAAGTGTTGCGCGGCGACAGAGGGTTTATCGTCGTTTACGTCGATGCGATCCGGACGTTTAAGACGAAGAAAAACGAGGAGATGGGTGTCGCTATGGTCGATGACGGGGTCTCGCAAGATGAGGTCGTCATCTTCCCGCGCGTGTTCGCAAACTACGCACGTTCGCTCTATGTCGGGAACGTCCTGTTGCTCGAGGTTCATCCAAACGAACGGGACGGGCGGATTCAACTCGTCGTGGAGCGGGTACGGCCGTTAAACGGTCAAGCGTTGTTCGTCCGACTTCGCCGTGAATCGTTCGCCGAGCTCGAAGAACTCCTTCATACAGCAAGTGGGGACGTCCCGGTAATTTGTCGCTTCTCTGACTCAAAAGAGGTGAAGCAACTGGCGTCTGCTTACTCGGTCAATCCGACGGAATCCTTCATGACCGCTTTGAAGAACCGGTTCGGGGAAGCGGACGTCGTCTTAAAGCGGGTCGATTCAAAAACGTCCAGCACGGGAACTAGTACCAAGTCATAAAAAGTGGTATAATCTGTTTGATTGGTCTGACCACTTTAAAGAAAATGCCATCCGAAAAGGAGTTGAACGGTCAGATGCATGGAAAATACGCATCCTCATTTCACGAAAACATTTCTAAAATTAGATCGTTGATCGTTCAGGCATCGCTCGCGCCGGGCGACCGTCTTCCATCCGAACGTGAACTTGCCGAGACGCTTTCAATCAGCCGCGCTTCGGTCCGAGAGGCGCTTCGGGCCCTCAGCTTTCTTGGGATCGTGGAGACGCGTCACGGGGGCGGGACGTTTTTGTGCGAGCAAGATCGGCACCGCTACATCGAGATCTTGTCTGAGTTTATCGTCACGAAACAGACGAAAGCGTCCGACATCGTCGACGTGTTGCGGTTGCTTGAGCGCCTGGCGTTCTCTGAAGTCGAGCCGACACCGGAGCGGGTCAAGCTGCTCGAAGTGAACTTAGCGAATGACCGCGAGTTCCGACAACAGCTGATTCTAGGCCTAGGCAATGAGCTCTTCATTCGAATTTGGAGTGAAGTGAACCGATTTTATGACGGGACGGACGCAGGTGAACTGTATACGATCGAAGAACGAACACAATTATTGGAGATGTGGCGCAAGGTGAGGATGCCGGAATGAACGAGGGGGAAGCGATGACTGCTTTTTTCAAGAAACCAAAACGATACATGCCGTTGCGTCAACGAGAACCGAAAATTGACGCACCACAAGGATTGATGACGAAATGTCCATCCTGTAAATATATGCATTATACGAAACAATTGAACGAACACCATAAAGTGTGCGATTGTGGCTACCATTTCCCGCTCAGTGCAGATGAGCGGATTCGATTGCTCACTGATGAGAACTCATTCGTGAAATTTGCTGGACCGCGCGTGAAAGAAAATCCGCTCGATTTTCCAGATTATGAAGAAAAATTAAAAAAAGACAGGGAACGAACTGGGATTGAAGAGGCGATTGTCTGCGGCCGCGGAATGATCTCTGGCCGTCACGCCGTCATCTGTGTCATGGACGCGCGCTTCCGGATGGGGTCGATGGGGGCTTATGTCGGGGAAGCAATCGCTTCAGCCGTTCGGACTGCGACCGCGGAACGGTTACCTGTCGTGTTGTTCACCGCTTCAGGCGGTGCGCGCATGCAAGAAGGGATGGTCAGCCTCATGCAGATGGCGAATACGTCCATCGCGCTCAAGCAACATGACGAGGCCGGATTGCTGTATATCGCCTACTTGACCCATCCGACGACAGGGGGCGTCTCGGCTAGTTTTGCCATGCTCGGTGACTTGAACGTCGCCGAACCGGGTGCGTTGATCGGCTTCGCCGGACGGCGAATCATTGAACAGACGATTCGTGAAAAATTACCAGACAACTTCCAAACTGCTGAGTTCTTGCTAGAGGCTGGTCAACTCGATGCCGTCGTTCATCGTGAACAGATGCGTTCGTTCTTAAAGAACATCATCGATTTACATGACGGGGGGGCACACCATGTTTGACTCAACGAAAGAATTGAACGAACAACTCGTAAAGTTGCGCGAGATGGCGGAAACGAAAGGGATCGACCTATCCCGGGAGATCCGCCATCTCGAGACGAAGCTCCACCGATTAGAAAAAGACAATTATGGGAATATGAAACCGTGGGATCGCGTGCAATTGGCACGGAACCCGAAACGGCCGACGACGCTCGACTATATCGATCAGCTGTTCCCGGATTTTATTGAACTGCATGGCGACCGCCACGGATATGATGATGCGGCGATCGTCGCGGGGATTGCCACGCTCGACGGTGTCCCGGTGACAATCATCGGCCATCAACGCGGCCGCAATACGAAAGAGAACATGTTGCGAAACTTTGGCATGCCTCATCCGGAAGGGTATCGCAAAGCGTTACGGTTCATGAAGCAGGCCGAGAAATTCAACCGGCCGGTCATCACGTTCATTGACACGAAAGGTGCTTACCCGGGTAAGGCGGCCGAAGAACGCGGACAAAGTGAGGCGATCGCACGCAACTTGTTTGAGATGGCGACGTTAAAAGTCCCGATTGTTTCTGTCGTCATCGGCGAGGGCGGTTCTGGAGGAGCGCTCGGCATCGGTGTATGCGACCGGCTGCTCATGCTCGAGAACAGCACGTACTCGGTCATCTCGCCAGAAGGTGCGGCAGCACTGCTTTGGAAAGATGCGAAGCTGGCGGAACGGGCCGCTGAAACGATGAAGATTACAGCACAAGATTTGCTCGATTTAGGGATTGTCGATGAGATTGTGACGGAAGTGTTTGGTGGAGCTCACATCGATGTGTCACTACAGTCTTCGCTCTTGAAGCCTGTATTAATACAACACGTCAGTGAGTTGGTGAAACGCTCGCGTGATGAGTTGCTGCAAGGGCGCGCTGCCAAATATCATCAAATTGGCACATTTGGTTCGTGAAAACGGTAACAACCGCTTGAGGCTCACGTTAAACGACTCACGAAATGACTGCTTCCGACGGTACCCCATGCATTTTTTTCACATACTTGTGTTGTAAAACAAAGGTCAGACATGGTATTTTTATTTCAGATTTCGTTAAAACACATAAGAGGTGAGTGACGTGAATTTAAGACGAATTGCGGTATTGACAAGTGGGGGAGACGCCCCCGGAATGAACGCTGCAGTCCGTGCAGTGACCCGAAAAGCAATTTTTGAAGGTCTAGAAGTGTACGGCGTGTATAACGGCTATCAAGGTTTGATTGAAGGCGATCTCGTTGAATTGAACCTAGGTTCAGTCGGCGATATCATTCAACGCGGAGGAACGTTCTTACGTTCTGCCCGTTGCCCAGAGTTTAGAACTGAAGAAGGCCGGGCTAAAGCGGTCAAACAGTTGAAGAAATACAACATCGATGCGCTCGTTGTCGTAGGCGGAGACGGTTCTTACCGTGGAGCTCAGAAGTTGACGGATCTCGGTTTCCCGACAATCGGACTACCTGGTACGATCGACAACGATATTCCGGGAACGGACACGACGATCGGATTTGACACAGCGCTCAACACGGCGCTCGATGCGATCGACAAGATTCGTGACACGGCTTCTTCACATGAACGTACGTATGTCATTGAAGTGATGGGTCGCGACGCGGGTGACATCGCTCTTTACGCCGGTCTTGCCGGTGGAGCGGAGTCGATCCTCGTCCCAGAACGTCCTGAAGACTTGAGTGCGATTGTGGAGCGGATCAACCATGGTGTTGCCCGCGGCAAGAAACACTCGATTGTCGTCGTTGCTGAAGGAGCTGGCAGTGCCGAAGAGATTGGTAAGCTCATTGCTGAGCAGACAAACTCGGAAACACGTGTCACGATCCTTGGACATATCCAACGTGGTGGTTCACCAACTGCCGCCGACCGCGTGCTTGCTAGCCGGATGGGCGCTTACGCCGTTGAAATCCTGTTAGAAGGCAAAGCTGGACGGGTCGTTGGAATCCGTGGCGGTAAAATGATGGACCTCGATATCGACGAGGCGCTCGACCATAACAAGCATACGCTTGACATGAAGTTGATCGACCTGTCGAACCAACTTTCGATTTAACGAGTGACAGTGAACTCCACAGAGACGGGATCAGGTCAATCGACCCCCCGTTTTCTGTGTGTAAATGTAATACATCCCCTAGGAGGTTTTTATTTATGCGTAGAACGAAAATTGTATGTACGATCGGACCAGCTTCAGAGAAGCTTCTCCCAGAAATGATTGAAGCTGGAATGAACGTGGCTCGCCTTAACTTCTCACACGGTGACTACGAAGAGCACGGAGCACGTATCCGCGACATCCGTGAAGCATCACGCGTCGCAGGCAAAATCGTGACAGTCCTTCTCGATACGAAAGGTCCTGAAATTCGGACGCATACGTTCGCAGACGGAAAGGCACTCCTTGAAAAAGGGAAAGAAGTGACAATCGTCTCAACAGAAGAAATCGTCGGAACGAAAGACCGTTTCTCGGTCACGTACGAAGGATTGTTCGATGACGTCGAAGTCGGTTCTAGCATCATGCTCGATGACGGACTCATCGGTCTCCGTGTCGTCGAAAAACTTCCGAACCGCGATCTTCGTTGCATCATTGAAAACGAAGGCGTCATCAAGACGAAGAAAGGTGTCAACTTGCCGAACGTCAAGGTTAACCTTCCTGCCTTAACAGACAAAGATATCGCGGACATCGAGTTCGGTATCTCGCAAGATATCGACGTGATCGCGGCTTCATTCGTACGTCGTGCGTCTGACGTCGTCGCCATTCGTCAACTTCTCGAGAAGCACGATGCGTCGCACATCAAGATTTACCCGAAAATTGAAAACCAAGAAGGTGTCGATAACATCGACGAGATCTTGTCTATCTCTGACGGTTTGATGGTTGCGCGTGGTGACCTCGGTATCGAGATCCCGACTGAAGAAGTCACACCGGTACAAAAAGAATTGATCAAGAAGTGTAACGACCTCGGTAAGCCGGTCATCACAGCGACACAAATGCTTGACTCGATGCAACGCAACCCGCGCCCGACACGTGCGGAAGCGTCTGACGTTGCCAACGCCATCCTCGATGGTACGGATGCGGTCATGCTCTCAGGTGAGACGGCTGCAGGGGACTACCCAATCGAGTCAGTTCAAATGCAAGCAGCGATCGCTGTTCGTACAGAGCGTATGCTTGACTACAAAAACTTGCTCAAAGATCGTCAAAAACGCAGTGAGCATACGGTAACGGATGCGATCTCACAAGCGGTTGCCCATACGGCAATCAACTTGAACGCGAAAGCGATCTTGACGCCAACACAATCAGGTTACACGGCTGCCCGTACAGCGAAATATCGTCCGGAAGCAAACATTATCGCGGTGACTGAATCAGAGCGCGTCGCTCGTCAGTTGAACCTCGTTTGGGGCGTATACCCGATCGTTGCTGCTACAATGCCGAACAACACGGATGAGATGTTGGTTCAAGCATCTGAAGCAGCTCGTCACGCTGGACTCGTCACAGACGGCGACCTCGTCGTCATCTCAGCAGGTATTCCGGCAGCGACTTCTGGTACGACGAACATGATGAAAATTCACATCGTCGGACACGCTCTTGCAAACGGACGCGGCATCGGTGAGCGCGGCCTCGTCGGAGAAGTCGTCGTTGCGAACAATGCGGACGAAGCGAACGCGAAAGCAAAAGACGGCATGATCCTCGTCGCACCGTTCACTGATAAAGAAATGATGCCAGCGATCGAAAAAGCAGCCGGCATCATCACGGAAGACGGCGGATTGACGAGCCATGCCGGCATCGTCGGACCATCGCTCCGTAAACCGGTTATCGTCGGTGTTGAATCTGCAACGTCTACGTTCCGTGACGGACAGATGATCTCGATCGACCCGCTTACTGGAAAAATTTATAACGCGTAATCGAATGACAATCGAACCGACCTTCTCATGAGGTCGGTTCTTTTTCCATTCAGAAAGAGGGATGAACCATGGGTGCTTATTTATTTCTGCTATTACTCGTCTTGATCGGGGTGATTGCTCATAATCAGTCCATCATTATCGCAAGCAGCGTACTCTTAATCATTAAAGCGATCGGCTTCGGAGACCAGTTGTTCCCGACGCTCGCCGCAAAAGGGATTCATTGGGGTGTGACGATCATCACGATCGCCGTCCTCGTCCCAATCGCGACCGGAGACATAGGTTTTAGAGAATTGTGGAATAGTATTAAAGGACCGGTCGGCATCATTGCCTTTTCGTCCGGTATCTTTGTTGCCCTCGCCGCCGCCCAGGGCGTGCAATTGATGCGTGTCGATCCGGTCGTGACGACGGCCTTGCTCGCCGGCACCATTCTCGCGGTCGGATTCATGAAAGGCGTTCCGGTCGGACCACTGATTGGTGCCGGGATTGCCGCGCTCATTTTAGGGGGATATAACCTTATCGAGAAGTGGGTTTGACATTTTTTTACGTCTGGATACGCTTACATTTCTTTTTTTCAGTAAATTGTTTATACTAGACGGAGGACAGGGTGGCGCGAACTCGATACGTGCTGGGGAGATTTATCGAACCCCCACCCTTATTCCCTGCAAACAGACTGTATGATGCGGTCGACTACTTTCAAAGACTGAGGGGGAGTTATGAATGTCAACAACTAAAGGGTTAGAAGGAATTGTGGCGGCAGCCTCAAAAGTCAGTTCGATCATTGACGGACAATTGACTTATGGAGGATACACAATCGATGACTTGGCAGACCATGCCACGTTCGAAGAAGTCGTCTTTCTATTATGGAACGACCGCCTTCCGAAGGCAGATGAATTAACGAAACTCTCAGAAGCGCTCGTTCAAGAAGCGAAGTTGCCAGAAGACGTCATCGCGACACTCGAGCGGGCACCAAAGTCTGCGAACGCGATGGCCACGATTCGCACGGCACTATCTCAACTCGCGTTGTACGATGAAGAGGCTGAGGATATGAGTGAAGAGGCAAACATGCGTAAAGCGATTCGGCTTCAAGCACAAATCGCGACGATCGTGACTGCTTTCGCGCGATTACGTAAAGGCGAACAGCCGATTGCACCGAAGCAAGGCTTGTCGTATGCAGCCAATTTCTTATACATGTTGAACGGAGAAGAGCCGAATGAAGTCGCCGAGACTTCAATCGACAAGGCGCTCATTCTTCACGCCGATCATGAGTTGAACGCTTCGACGTTCACGGCCCGTGTCTGCGTAGCGACGCTCTCAGATATGTATTCTGGTGTGACGGCAGCGATGGGCGCACTCAAAGGTCCACTTCACGGTGGCGCCAACGAGGCGGTCATGAAGATGCTTCACGAAATCGGTTCGGTCGACAAAGTCGAAGACTACGTGCGCGGCAAGTTCGAACGCCGTGAGAAGATCATGGGCTTCGGTCACCGTGTTTATAAGGACGGCGATCCGCGTGCGAAACACTTGAAAGAGATGAGTCGCCAACTGACGGCTCAAATCAACGAGCCACATTGGTACGAGATGTCTGAGAAGATCGATCACCTCGTCGAGACTGAAAAAGGGCTCAAACCGAACGTCGACTTCTACTCGGCTTCGACGTACTATGCGCTCGGTCTTGACGAAGAGCTATTCACGCCGATCTTCGCGGTCTCGCGGATGTCAGGCTGGATCGCACACATCCTCGAGCAATACGCCGACAACCGTCTCATTCGTCCGCGTGCCGAGTACGTAGGCGAAACGAACCGTTCATACGTACCGGTAAACGAGCGTTAATTGACGCATCGTTCGAAGATTACGTCACAATTTAGACATAAACTTTGGTAAACTAACAGATAACGTAGGTCGGCGCTCGCGTCGGCCTACATAAATGTACTTAGGGGGATTCATATGTCAACACAAGGTCAAAAGATTACAGTAGAAAACGGTGCACTCAACGTACCAAACGTACCAACGATTCCATTCATCATCGGAGATGGAACAGGCCCAGACATCTGGAACGCTGCAGTTCGCGTCTTTGATGCAGCTGTCGAGAAAGCATACGGCGGCGAGAAGAAGATCGAATGGAAAGAAGTGTTCGCTGGCGAGAAGGCGTTCAACCAAACGGGTGAGTGGCTTCCTAACGAGACGCTCGAAGAAATCCGTGAATATTTGATTGCCATCAAAGGACCGCTCACGACACCGGTCGGCGGTGGAATCCGTTCACTCAACGTGGCGCTCCGTCAAGAACTCGACTTGTACACGTGCTTGCGTCCTGTCCGTTACTTCACTGGCGTCCCGTCACCGGTCAAACGTCCTGAAGACACAGACATGGTCATTTTCCGTGAGAACACAGAAGATATTTATGCAGGGATCGAATACGCTTCAGGCAGCGACGAAGTGAAGAAGTTGATCACGTTCTTGAAAGAAGAGATGAACGTCAACAAGATCCGTTTCCCAGAAACATCGGGTATCGGCATCAAGCCGATCTCGTCAGAAGGAACGAAACGTCTCGTTCGGGCATCGCTCGAATACGCGATTGCGAACAACCGTAAATCGCTCACGCTCGTCCATAAAGGAAACATCATGAAGTTCACAGAAGGCGCCTTCAAAAACTGGGGGTATGAACTCGCAGAAGAAGAGTACGGCGACAAAGTGTTCACATGGGCCCAGTACGACCGCATCAAAGAAGAGTCAGGCGAAGCTGCTGCGAACGAAGCGCAATCGAAAGCGGAAGCGGAAGGCAAGATCATCGTGAAAGATTCAATCGCTGATATCTTCCTCCAACAAATCTTGACTCGTCCGCGTGAGTTCGACGTCGTCGCGACGATGAACTTGAACGGTGACTACATCTCGGACGCGCTCGCTGCCCAAGTCGGCGGAATCGGGATCGCACCAGGGGCGAACATCAACTACGTGACAGGACATGCCATCTTCGAAGCGACACATGGTACGGCACCGAAGTATGCCGGTCTTGACAAAGTCAACCCGTCATCTGTCATCTTGTCAGGTGAGATGATGCTCCGTCACATGAACTGGAACGAAGCGGCTGACCTCATCGTTCGTTCGATGGAGAATACGATCGCATCGAAAGTCGTCACATACGACTTTGCCCGTCTCATGGATGGCGCGACAGAAGTGAAATGTTCAGAGTTTGCGGATGAACTGATCAAAAACATGTAAGTAGCACTCAGTTTGGACTAAACCAAGGGGGAGAGCACAATGATTCGTCGCAACAAGATTTCTGTTATCGGTAGCGGATTCACAGGGGCCACGACGGCACTATACTTGGCTCAAAAAGAGTTAGGAGACGTCGTCCTTCTCGACATGCCAGAGTTTGAGAACCCGACGAAAGGAAAAGCGCTCGATATGCAAGAAACGGCGCCGATTCAAGGATTTGATTCGTTGATCACCGGGACGTCGGATTACGCCGACACGGCTGATTCGGACATCGTCGTCATCACGGCCGGTATCGCCCGCAAGCCGGGCATGAGCCGGGACGACCTCGTCACGACGAACGCTAGCGTCATGCGGTCGGTCACGAAAGAGATTGTCAAGTATTCGCCTGATGCGATCTTGATCGTCTTAACGAACCCGGTCGATGCGATGACGTATACGGTGTTCAAAGAGTCGGGCTTCCCGAAAGAGCGCGTTATCGGCCAGTCCGGCGTGCTCGACACGGCGCGGTTCCGGACGTTCGTCGCTTCGGAGTTGAACGTCTCCGTGAAAGACGTGTCCGGGTTCGTCCTCGGCGGTCACGGCGACGACATGGTGCCGCTCATCCGCTATTCGTACGCAGGAGGCATCCCGCTCGAGAAGTTGTTGCCGAGTGAACGCATCGACGCGATCGTCGCGAGAACGCGTAAAGGCGGCGGTGAGATCGTCCAACTCCTTGGCAACGGTTCGGCATACTACGCGCCGGCCGCGGCCATCGTCGAGATGGTGGAAGCGATTTTAAAAGATCAACGCCGCATTCTACCGGCCATCACGTATCTTGATGGAGAGTATGGCTTCCGTGACCTCTATCTTGGCGTGCCGACGGTTCTCGGTGCGAACGGGATCGAGCGTGTGCTCGAACTTGACCTGACGGATGAAGAACAAGCCGCGCTCAAGCGCTCGGCTGACTCGGTCCGCTCCGTCTTGAACGTCCTAACTTGAAAAAAAGTCTAGTCTGCGTCGCAGGCTAGACTTTTTTTGTTGGATTCGTTTTTCTTTCAAGCGTGCTAAACTGGAGATAGACAGTGGATTTGTTTTGTTTTTGTAAAGAATTGCTTTGAAGTTGGTCGCGAGTGGGATTGATTTGTAAAATAGGTAGTGTAAACGACTGAACCGATAGATTCGAGGAGGAACTAGTGTGGCCGATAAAGTAATTGTTGTCGATGACGAAGTATCGATTGCGACGTTATTAAAATTTAATTTAGAACAAGCCGGATTTGAGGTCGAGACGGCCCATGATGGAAAAGCGGGGCTTGAATTAGCCGAGAAACAAGACGCGGTGTTGATCATCCTCGACTTGATGTTGCCGGAGATGGACGGACTTGAAGTATGTAAACGGCTGCGCCAACAAAAAGTGAACACGCCGATCTTAATGTTGACGGCGAAAGACGACGAGTTCGATAAAGTGCTCGGTCTCGAACTTGGTGCTGACGACTATTTAACGAAACCGTTCAGCCCGCGCGAAGTCGTGGCCCGGGTCAAAGCGATTTTGCGCCGGTCAGGTCCACAGGAAACGACGACGCTCGACGCCGACGTCATCGAGATCGGAGACGTCAAAATCATCGCTTCGAACTATGAGGTTTTCAAAAAAGGCGAACGGCTCGAATTGACGCCGAAAGAGTTTGAACTGCTGGCTTATCTCGCCAAAAACAAAGGCCGTGTGTTGACGCGTGATCAACTGCTGTCAGCCATTTGGAACTATGATTTTGTCGGTGATACGCGCATCGTCGACGTCCATATTAGTCATTTGCGTGAGAAAATTGAGCCAGTAACGAAGAAACCGACGTACATCAAGACGATCCGAGGTCTCGGTTATAAGATGGAAGAACCGATGCCCGAATGAAGACGTATCGCTCGCGTTTCTTGCCGACACTCATCCTGCTCGTGACGGGCGTGTTGCTGACACTCGGGATCGTGCTCGGTCAACTGTTCAAAGATTTCTATTTGGACTCGGAGCGCGACCGGTTGAAAGAAGACGCTCAACTCGCCGCCTTGTATTTGGACGGGGGTGAACTTGAGCAGATTCGTGACTACGTTCGACAAATCGACGATGAGAGCAGTTTCGACATCTTGCTGTTGAACCGCCGGATGGAAGTGATTGCCGGCACGCCGTTCCGCGTCGGAACGTTCGAATACCGGATTGACGCCGACACGATTCCGGTTAACGGTGCGTTCGGCAACGCGACACGCGACGATTTGATCCAGTTCACGAAACCGATTGAACTATCGACTGGTGAAACGGTCTACCTTAGCTTCATCCGCTATATTTCTGATTTGGAAGGTGTCTACAACCGGATTTGGCTGACGGTCGCGCTCGCATTGTTCTTCTCATTTTTCCTGATTCTATTCGTCCTCCACAATTTGACGAACCAGTTCATCCGGCCAATCGATGAGGCGACGATCGTGTTACGCGAACTCGCCGACGGGAATTACCGGGCCCGTGTGTATGAACTGCGCAACGATGAAGAGACGGGAAGTCTGGCCGGGTCGATCAACGTCCTCGCCCGTAACTTAGAGACGATCTCGCTCGGGGAGTCGGTGCAGCGGGCAAGGCTCGAGTCACTGATCGAGTATATGGGAGCCGGTCTGTTGCTCGTCGATGAACGCGGTATCGTCACGCTCGTCAACCGGTCGTACCGGGATATGTTCCAATACGACGATTTGATGATCGGCCAGTTTTACCATGGCATTTTACCGAGTCCGGACGTCGAGACGTTGATCGAGGACGTCTATTTGACAGAAGAGCCGCACCGTCGCCAGCTATCAATTCGAATCGGGTTCAACCAAAAGACGTATATGGTGTCAGCTGCCCCGATCTTTAGCGATACCGGCATGCTGCGCGGGACGACGCTATTGTTTAACGACATCTCCGAACTGAAACGGCTTGAGAAAATGCGGAAAGATTTCGTCGCGAACGTGAGCCATGAATTGAAGACGCCGCTCACTTCGATCAGAGGCTTCAGTGAGACGTTACTCGACGGGGCGAAAGAAGTGCCCGAGTTGCGCGATCAATTTTTGGATATCATCCAAAAAGAAGCGACACGCATGCAAATGCTCGTCGAGGACTTACTCGAACTGTCGCGGCTCGAACAGGAAAATTTCCATTTGGAGTTCACACCTGTCCAACTCAATCAGCTCGTCGAAGAAGTGTGTCTCGTCTTAAGCCAGAAGGCGGAGCAAAAATCAATCCATCTTGAAGCGCGTCACGAAGGTAGCGTCGTCCTGCAAGCGGACTTGAACCGGATCAAGCAAGTCATCTTGAACCTCGTTGCGAACGCGATCAACTATTCGCCTGAAGGTAGCCGGGTCGAGATTACGGTCGAGAAGCGGGAGACGACAGCGCGCTTGAGCGTCAAAGACGACGGGATCGGTATCGCTCCAAAAGAAGTGAGCCGCATATTCGAACGGTTTTACCGGGTCGACAAGGCCCGGAGCCGGAATTCTGGAGGGACCGGCCTTGGCCTCGCCATCGTCAAGCACATCGTCGATCTTCATCATGCGACGATCCATGTCGACAGCGTCGAAGATGAAGGGACGACGTTCACAATCGAATTCCCGCTCGCTTAACAAGGAATTTATGTCGCGTTCACACGACCTTTACAAACAGATGCTACTCTATTGATGAGACCTCTTCATCATCTCGTATCCCGGCCGGTGCTCATCTCCACTCGGTCGAGAAGATTGACCCTTTTCTAGTAACTAGAAAAGGGTCTTTTTTTTCGAACGCATGTGCCCGTATGATATGATGGATACAGAAGAGAATGGAGGTTGGACGATGAATAAATTACTGCTTCTCGATGGAAACTCACTGACGTATCGTGCGTTTTTCGCGTTGCCTCCGATGACGGATGCATCGGGACGAAACACGAACGCGGTGTATGGATTCACGATGATGCTTTTAAAGTTGATGGAAGACGAGCAACCGACGCATTTCGCGGTCGCGTTTGATGCGTCGAAGAAGACGTTCCGCCACGATACATATGCGGACTATAAAGGCGGGCGGCAGAAAACACCAGGTGAGCTCCGCGAACAGTTCCCGATCGTTCGTGAACTGTGTGAGGCGTTCGGGATCAAAGTGCTCGAACTCGATCAATATGAGGCTGATGACATAATCGGGACGCTGTCGAAAAACGAGGCGTTCGAACAAGTCACGGTCGTCACGGGTGATAAAGATTTACTTCAACTGATTGATCAGCGGGTCACCGTCTACTTAACAAAACGTGGCATCACTGACGTCGAGACGATGGACGAGGCGGCGTTCCACGAACGTTACGAGGGCTTGGCACCTCGCCAAATGATCGATCTCAAAGGGCTGATGGGCGATAAATCCGATAACATACCGGGAATTCCGGGTGTCGGCGAGAAGACGGCGCTCAAGTTGCTGTCAAATTACGGCTCGGTCGAAGGGCTGTATGAACATACACATGAGTTAAAAGGGAAGCAAAAAGAAAAAGTCGAGGCGAACGAGCAGGAAGCCCGGATGTCAAAACAACTCGCGACGATCCATACGGACGTCCCGATCGACGTCGGTGTGGACGACTTAAGGTTCCACCCGTATGACGCAGCAAAAGTCAAACCGTTGTTCATGAGCCTTCAGTTCAAATCACTGATCGGCAAGCTGAACACCGATGCGACGACGGAAGAGGCGGCAGAAGCGCGAGACGTGACGCACGTCGGCATCGAACAGCAAGATTTGACAGAAGCCGTCCTGTTTCTCGAACAGCTGCGAGACGACTATTTCGAAGACGACATCATCGGTGTGGCAATCGCGTCGAAAGTCGGTGTGACCGTCGGGGATATGTCGTTGTTAGACGTACCGGACGTGAAGGCGTGGCTAGCGGACGAGACCCGGAAAACGATCTGTTTGGATGCCAAACAGACGATCATTCAATTGAAACGGAACGAATTGACACTTCGCGGCTACGAAGACTTGCTCGTCGCCGGTTATTTGCTCAACTTGTCGGGCGGAACGACGCTCGATTCGATCGCCGCGCACTTCGATTACGCGTTGCCTGAAGACGAGGCCGTCTACGGGAAAGGGGCGAAACTGCACGTGCCGGAACAAGCGGTGCTCGACCAACATCTCGGCGAGAAGGCGATGGCCATCTTCACGTTGTTCGCGAAAGTCATTCCGGAGATCGACCAAAACGAGCAGACGTCGCTTTATCAAGATTTAGAACGTCCGCTCGCCTCGGTGCTCGCGGAAATGGAGTGGGCCGGGATTCACGTCGACGTGGCGACGCTTCAAGCGATGGAAACCGACCTCAGGGACCGGCTCGATCAGCTCGAGACAGAAATTCACGCGTTGGCCGGCGAGTCGTTCAATATCAATTCGCCGAAACAGCTTGGCGTCATCTTGTTTGAGAAGTTGGCACTCCCACCCGTGAAGAAGACGAAAACCGGATACTCGACGGCAGCCGACGTGTTAGAGAAGCTAGCGCCGCTCCATCCGATCGTCGAACATATCATGCATTACCGTGAGCTCGGAAAACTGCAGTCGACGTACGTCGAAGGCTTGCAAAAAGTCATCAAAGCGGACGGGAAGATTCATACACGCTATACGCAGACGCTCACACAGACAGGGCGACTGTCATCGGTCAATCCGAACTTGCAAAACATCCCGATTCGACTCGAGGAAGGACGCCGAATCCGTAAGGCGTTTACGGCAAGTCAGCCGGGCTGGGTGCTGTATGCGGTCGACTACTCGCAGATCGAGCTCCGGATCATGGCGCATATGTCGCAAGACGCGAAGATGCTCGAGGCATTTTTGAATGACGAAGATATTCATACGTCGACGGCGGCGAACGTGTTCCGTGTCGCCAAAGAAGAAGTGACGTCGCTCATGCGGCGTCAAGCGAAGGCGGTCAACTTCGGGATCATCTATGGCATCAGTGATTATGGATTGTCGCAAAACCTCGGGATCAGCCGGAAAGAAGCGCAGACGTTCATCGACACGTACTTCGAGCAGTTCCCTGGCGTGAAGCGCTTCATGGATGCCGCCATCGAGCGGGCGCGGGAACATGGGTACGTCGAGACGATGCTCAAACGTCGCCGTAACATCCCGGACATCCATTCCCGCAACTTCAACTTGCGCGGCTTTGCCGAACGGACGGCCATCAACACGCCGATTCAAGGAACAGCGGCGGACATCATTAAAAAAGCGATGATCGACGTCGATACGGCGCTTCGAGCATCGGGCCTGCAATCGAAACTATTGCTTCAAGTCCACGATGAACTCATCTTTGAAGGACCGCTTGCTGAGACGTCCGCGCTTGAAAAACTTGTGAAACAAGCGATGGAACATACGATCACACTCGACGTCCCGCTTCGGGCGGACGGCTCGTTCGGTAAGACGTGGTTCGACACGAAATAAAGTAAAGGAAGGAAATCGATATGCCAGAATTACCAGAAGTAGAGACGGTCTGTCGCCGACTGCGACCGTTCGTCTCCGGAAAAACGATTCAAGACGTCGATGTACGCGACGCGAAAATCATTCGCGGACATGAGGCCGACGTGTGGGTACAACAGCTGATCGGCGAGACGATGGTCGACGTCGAGCGGCGCGGCAAGTTCATTTTATTTAAATTGACGAACGGCTACCTCGTCTCCCATTTACGGATGGAAGGGAAATTCTTTCCGCACAGCGAAGCCGTCGATCCGGTCAAGCATACGCACGTCGTCTTCACGTTCACCGACGGTACGAGCCTGCACTATAACGACGTCAGGAAGTTCGGCACGATGGAACTTCGGACGAACGACGAGTTGTTCGTGACGCCGCCGCTGTCGCTGCTCGCGCTCGAGCCGTTCGACCCTGAAGTGACGGCCGAAACGTTGCACGCCCGTCTGAAACGCATGAACGTGAGAGCAATCAAGACGGCGTTGCTCGATCAATCGATTTTTGTCGGTCTCGGCAATATTTATGTCGACGAGACGTTGTTCCGGGCACGGATTCATCCGACCCGGCCAGCAGCCTCGCTTTCACTCACTGAAGTTGAGACCGTCCGTCAAGAAGCGGTCGCCGTGTTATTAGAAGCGATCGAGCGGGGCGGAAGTACGATCCGCAGCTATACGAATCCGGACGGGGCGGCCGGAACGTTTCAAGAGACGCTCTACGTCTACGGACAGACCGGTGAACCGTGTCACAATTGCGGCCGGCCGATTGAAAAGATGAAACTAGGCGGACGGGGGACGCATTACTGTCCGCACTGCCAACAGTAAGAGGTGGACACAATGTTGAAAATTGGTTTGACAGGCGGCATCGCGACAGGGAAGTCGACGGTGTCCCGCCTATTCCGACAACAAGGGATCCCGATTATCGATGCCGACAAGATTGCCCGTACCGTCGTCGACCCTGAAGGTAAAGCTTACTCTGCTGTCCGAGAAGCGTTTCCGCGCTGTTTTGAAGGTGAGCAGTTGAACCGGCCGGCGCTCGGGCGAGAGATCTTCCATGATGAAGCGAAGCGGAAATTGTTGAATCAGCTCATGCATCCGGCGATCCGGGAAGAGATGCAGGAGCAGATGCAGATCTTTGCGGCAGCAGGGGAAGCTGTCGTCATCTTTGACATCCCGCTCTTGTTCGAAGGGACGATGCGTGACCTCGTCGATTATACGGTCGTCGTCTATTGCCGGGAAGAGATGCAGTTGATGCGTCTCATGGAGCGTAACGGCTTGACGAAAGAAGAAGCGCTCGCAAGGATCCACTCGCAAATGCCGATTGAAGAAAAGAAGCATCACGCTGACTTTTTAATCAACAACAACGGGGCGCTCGGGGACTTGTTGCCCCAAGTGACGCGTCTCGTCGAACAATTTCAAGACATGAAAAAAGAAGGCGACTGACGCCTTCTTTTTTTGTTCAGTTGAGCGGGTCTGAGTCCGGTCCCCCTTTTTTCCATGTGTCGAAAATGGCGCGCCCGTCGCTTGGATGTCCGTTCGAGTAATAGATCGGATAGAGCGAGAAGAACACATAGTAAAACGAGAAATAGGCGAACTGATACGTGTAGAGGGTCGGTTCAATCTCCCGTGTCAGGATAAACCCGTTCACAATCAAGATACTCGATAGATTGAAGATCGATCCGCCCGCGTAGACGATACTCCTCGTCAAGCGATTACTGTATTTCAAGTCTGAGAATTGGCACCAGGCGTCATAGAAGTAGACGCGGTTAAACTGCATGCGCCCGACCTTGAATAGTTTCTTCCCGGTCCCGATCTCCATATCTAGTGATCCCCCGAATAATTTCGCAAAAAAGAAATGACCGAATTGATGGATAATTGTCACAATCGGTAAGATGATAAAAAACGAGATGACAAATTGGTCTAAGTCTGTCCAATCAAACATATAACGTAGCTCCTTTCCAAAGCTCTACACCAAATTTCCCTCTTTTTCAAAAACGAAACTGTAAAAAAGTGATAAAAATGTGACGATACATAGTGAAAACGCTTCCATTTTTCCGTTATAATGGTGTCGTAACGCAGAAAAAAGGGGGAACTGGAATGGGGACGAAAGTTGCAATCAACGGGTTTGGACGAATCGGGAGAATGGTGTTTCGTAAATTGATGATTGAAGGGCGTCACGACGTCGTGGCGATCAATGCGAGTTATCCGGCGGAGACGCTTGCTCACTTAATCAAGCACGATACGGTCCATGGGCCGTTTGAGCTCACTGTTCGGGCGCATGGGGATATGCTCGTTGTCGACGGGAAACAGATTCGGTTAATCGCAGAGCGTGATCCGGAACGATTACCATGGAAAGAACTAGATGTCGAGATCGTCGTTGAGGCGACGGGGAAATTCAATTCGGACGTCGGGGCGCGCAAGCATTTGACGGCCGGGGCGCAGAAAGTCATTTTGACGGCGCCGGGAAAAGGCGACTTACGGACGATTGTGATGGGGGTCAATGATCGCGAGTATATGCCGGAGCAAGACCATATCATCTCAAACGCCTCTTGTACGACGAACTGCCTCGGACCTGTCGTCAAAGTGCTCGATTCGACGTTCGGCATCGAGACAGGACTTGTCACGACCGTACACGCCTACACGAACGACCAGAACAATATCGACAATCCACATAAAGATTTACGCCGGGCCCGGGCTTGTGGTGGCTCGATTATACCGACGTCGACCGGGGCAGCCAAGGCGATTGGCCTTGTGCTTCCCGAGCTGCGAGGCAAGTTGAACGGGATGGCGCTCCGCGTCCCGACGCCGAACGTCTCGCTCGTCGATCTCGTCGTCGAGCTGCGTCGTGATGTCACGGCCGCCGAGGTGAACGAAACGTTCGAACGGGCCGCTTACGGAGAAATGACCGGAATTCTCGGTGTCTCGAACGAACCGCTCGTCTCAATCGACTTTAATGGAGACGAGCGCTCCTCGATTATCGATGCGGATTCGACGATGGTGCTCGGCGGCAACCACGTCAAAGTGCTCGCTTGGTATGACAACGAATGGGGCTATTCGTGCCGCGTCGTCGATCTTTTGGATATGGTGGCGAGCTACCTTCAAATCGGCCAACAAGAAACGCACGCTTGAGAAAAATATATTTCGTCAAAAATATTTTGACGAATTCAAACAAATAGCTTGTATCGACGTCCTAAACGAGATACACTCAATCTCGTGAACTTCAATTGGTCTGACAAACGCAACTTAAAGGGTTAGGACCTCTTAGGACTAACTTGCCCCCGTGGTTGTGGGCGATTCAGGCACAAAGTGAGTGATCATCAACTACTTTGAGACCATTGATGTAAAGGGGGATCCACTAATATGGATACTATGGGACGTCACATTATTACAGAACTTTGGGAGTGCAATCCCGACAAATTGAACGATATCGACTACATCGAGCGCTTGTTCGTCGATGCAGCACTTCGCTCGGGCGCTGAAGTCCGCGAAGTCGCTTTCCACAAATTCGCGCCGCATGGTGTGAGTGGGGTCGTTATCATTTCAGAATCACATTTAACGATTCACAGTTTCCCAGAGCATGGTTACGCATCAGTCGATGTGTTCACATGTGGGGACCGGATCGATCCAGCGACAGCTTCACAATACATTGCTGAAGGCTTGGAAGCGAAAGTTCGCGAAGACGTCAAACTTGACCGCGGTATGGGACCGATTCGTGTTCCAGAAGCACAAGTGGCGATCAACAAATAATCCGATTGACCTTTTGGGGCTGGCCGATTTTCGGCCAGCCCTTTTAATTGTTTTGTTAAGTCGTTAATTTTGATATGCTTAACGTATATAAATTAGGTGCCGAGGTGGACAATGGGATTACTAGACAAGTTTCAAACACATATCCAAACGGATGATACGCATAAAAATGAGGCGTTGCGCACGCGCTATTTCGCGACGTCGCCGAACGCAGTCCTGACATGGTTAGATGAACGAATTAAAACGGAAGGGCAGACGGTGCGCCGAATCGACGCCGAGCGAGGCGAGCTCGCCTTTTACGGTGACGGTTGGGACGCGTTGGCCACAGTCGTTCAAGTGGACGGAGGGCGGACCGCCGTCGATTTCACGATGAATCGTGAACAAATGCTCGGTCCTGACCTGAAACAAGTTGTCGCTTCGTATTATGATGCTTTACAAAATAAGTTCCCACTCCGTGCCATCGGGAATCAATCTGTCGAACGATAAGGAGGGCTGAGCATGCGTTGTCCTAAATGTGATCATAACGGAACGAGGGTGCTCGACTCCCGACCAGTCCAAGATTATTATTCGATTCGACGCCGTCGCGAATGTGAAAAGTGCGGCTATCGCTTCACGACGTTTGAAACGGTTGAACAAACGCCGCTCATCATCGTCAAAAAAGACGGGAACCGCGAAGAGTTCAGTCGAGAGAAAGTTCTGCGCGGGATCATTCGCGCCTGTGAGAAACGACCGGTCACACTCGAGCAACTCGAAGGTGTGGTCACGAAAGTCGAACAACAGTTACGGGCGCTCGGCCAGTCCGAGATCCCGAGTGAACAAGTCGGCGAACTTGTCATGAACGAACTGGCCCGCGTCGACGAAGTGGCGTACGTCCGCTTCGCATCAGTCTATCGACAGTTTAAAGACATCTCTGTGTTCTTTAAAGAGTTAGAGGAATTAATGAAGCAAGAAAAATCGACCAACTAAAGGGGCGGCCTTCTGGTCGTCTTTTTTCAGGGGAGAAACGTTATGGAAAAAGAACGGATTCTTTACGGGACTGATGAGCTATTGATCATGAGCACTGGGCTCATTGATCGCGAGTCTTATCAGTCACTTTATCATTTATATCAACCCGTCATCGGCGTGAAGGCGCTCGCCTTGTATCAAACGCTTTGGAGTGAATTGAAGCCGGGCAAAATGAAGTCGAACTACATGTCACATAGCGCCTTGTGTGAAATGCTCGATTATTCGATTAACGAACTGTCGGACAGTCTATTCCGGCTCGAGGCAATCGGCCTCGTTCGGACGTACAAGACGAAAGACGCGCGACTCACCCAATACGTCTATCAACTGAGAGTCCCGCTTGCGCCCCACACGTTCCTAAACGATGGGCTGTTATCGAGTTTTCTCTTCTATAAAGTAGGAGAGGTCCGATTCAAGCAGTTGCAAGGACGGTTCACCATCGATCCGTTACCGGCAGGCATCGTCGAAGTGACGAAAGACTTTAACGAAGTGTTCGACGTCAAAGGGGTCAACCATATGGCGTTCACGCAAAAAAATTATGAGAAGCCGGACCGCGCCAAGATTGAGATCAACTATACGTTCGATATGGATATCGTCAAAAAACTGGCAAACTTCCCAATCGGCTTCTTCACGAAGAAGTTAGACGAGACGATCACAAAACTCGCGTACGTGTCGCAAATTGATGAAGAGACGATGGCCGAGATGCTAAAAGAGTATTTCGTTCACGAAGCATACTTACCGCTCAGCGAACAAGAGAAGCGTGATGGTTGCCGGCAGATGGTATTACAATTGAAGAAAAAACAGACGCGACATCGAAAAGTGAAGTCGGACGAGACGGAGCAGGCGGAGGTCGGCGATTTGCATGACACAACGGTCATGGAGGAAGCGCACCCGCATCAGTACGTATCGACGCTTCGGAAGACGCCACAACTCTCGAAAAGTGACGAACAGCTCATCATCGAGATGGTCGATACACTCGGTCTCGCACCAGGTGTGATCAACGCTCTGTTCTATTATTGTATCGAAGTGAAGAAACAGACGCGGCTCAGCGAGAATTACGTGATGCGCATCGCCACGAGTTGGAAGACGGCGGGCTATTTGCACGCGAGTGACGCATTAGAACGTGAAGCGACGCAAGACGCGTTGATTGAGAAGAAGCAACAAAAACGTGAGAACGTCCAGCGTACGACGGTCGGCTCGCGTCGGAAAGACAAGACCGAGTTGCCGAAATGGCTCGAAGACGATGCGAAAGAGCAACGGTCTTACGATCAGAAGCGAAAAGAGGCGCTCGAATCATCAGTGCCAGATGACGCGGAACTCGTCAAATTGTTGAATGAACTGAAAGAGAAAGGATGAGCGACATGGAACGGATCAATCAGACGCTCGCCCAGATGATGAATCGTAAAGAAGTGCGGGAAGCGTACGAGTCGATTCGCAGACGAACTCTCGAGCACCCTGGTGTCATTACATTTTTAAAGGCGCATCCAGAACTCGACGAGACGGCGATCGAAGTCGGATTTACGAAACTGAGCGAATATGCCGAGCAGATGGACGGGAAGAAACTTGTCGATGAACAAGCCGTCATCCCCGGGCATCAGCCGGTCCTTTATGTCGATCTCGGTCAAATTGCGATCCGCTATGAAGAGACGGTCGCTCACCGCCAGGCGAGACGTCAAAAAGAGATGGATCGAAAGTTCAAGAGCTTATTTTTACCGGAAGAAGTGCGGGAAGCGAGCTTTCAATCGTTTGATTATTCGGACGATGCCCGAAAAATCGCACTCCGTGAGGCGATGCGATTCGTCTCGGGGATGAAGACGCGTCAAAAAGTGAACGGTCTTTACTTGTACGGCAGTTTCGGGGTCGGGAAGACGTACTTGCTCGCCGCAATCGCCAACGAACTCAAAGTCGCCGACATCGAGACGATTTTAGTCCACGCTCCAGGATTCGTCTCGGAAGCGAAACGTAAAATTCGTACCGATTCGTTCGATTCATTTTTGACCTCGTTTCAGCACGTGCCGATTTTGTTGATTGATGATATCGGCGCCGAGGCGATCAGCCCGTGGGTACGAGACGAACTGTTCGGGATCATTTTACAGTACCGCATGATGCATCGTCTGCCGACGCTCTACAGCTCAAACTTCAGTAGCGAAGAGCTCGAGACGCACTTCTCGATTGACGGCTCGCCGCAAAACAAGATGAAAGCGCAGCGGCTCATGCAACGGATCTCGACGACAACGACACAGATCGAACTGAAAGGCGAAAATCGTCGCCGGTAAAGGATTGTATTTCTCGAACGAGTTGACTATACTAATAACCATATAACTGATGCATAGAAGAGGATACGAGACATCGTCACGGGTTTCAAAGCGAGGGAAGAATGGTGAGAGCTTCCTAAACACGCCGATCGACTTACTCCCTCGGAGCACCGCACGGGTCAATCGTGCGGCGATTCACACTCGTTATCGTGTGTTCGAGCCAAGCTTACAGCTTGGGAACGAGGGTGGTACCACGAGAATCAAAGCTCGTCCCTTTCATAGGGATGGGCTTTTTTTATTTTTTTTCAAATAGAGAGGGGAAGTAGACACATGATTCAATTGACATTTCCAGATGGGGCAGTCAAAGCGTTTGAAGCTGGTATCACAGCAGAAGAAGTAGCCGGTTCGATTAGCCCGGGACTTCGTAAGAAAGCCATCGCCGCAAAAATCGATGGCGAACTGATCGATTATCGTCGTCCGATCGAGCGCGACGGTCAAATCGAGCTCGTCATGCCGGACTCGGAGGCAGGCCTCGACTTGATGCGCCATTCATCTGCTCACTTGATGGCTCAAGCGATCAAGCGGTTGTACGGCGAAGAGGGGACGATTCATTTCGGCATCGGACCGACGATTGAGAACGGGTTCTATTACGATATCGAGATGGACCGTCGTATCAATGAAGAAGATTTGCCGGAAATCGAGAAGATGATGAAACGGATCGTCGACGAAAACCTCGACATCACACGTGAAGTCGTCACGCGCGACGAAGCGCTCGAGCGTTACAAACAGCTCGGCGACCCGCTCAAAGTCGAGTTGATCGAAGATATCCCGGCAAGTGAGACACTTACAATTTACCATCAAGGTGACTTTTTTGACCTTTGCCGGGGACCGCACGTCCCGTCGACGTCGAAATTGAAAGTCTTTAAATTGATGAGCGTCGCCGGTGCTTACTGGCGCGGAGATTCTGACAACAAGATGTTGCAACGGATTTACGGTACGGCGTGGGCGACGAAAGAACAGCTCGCCGAGCATTTGCGTCTGCTTGAAGAAGCGAAAGAACGCGACCATCGTAAACTCGGGAAAGAACTTGATTTGTTCTTCGTCTCGCAAGAAGTCGGCCAAGGCTTGCCGATGTGGCTCCCGAAAGGTGCCTCGATTCGTCGCACGGTCGAGCGTTACATCGTCGACAAAGAGCTCGAACTCGGCTATCAGCATGTCTATACGCCGGTGCTCGGTTCGGTCGATTTGTACAAGACGTCAGGTCACTGGGATCACTATCAAGACGACATGTTCCCGAAAATGGAGATGGATAACGAAGAGCTCGTCTTGCGCCCGATGAACTGTCCGCACCATATGACGATCTATAAGCATGAGCCGCGCTCATACCGTGAGTTGCCGCTCCGTATCGCCGAACTTGGCGGCATGCACCGCTATGAGATGTCAGGTGCTTTGACAGGTCTACAACGTGTCCGTTACATGGTATTGAACGATGGACACACGTTCGTGACACCGGAGCAGATGAAGCAAGAGTTTAAAGATATCGTTCACTTGATCCAAGAAGTGTATGCCGACTTCGGGATTAAAGATTATCGGTTCCGCCTGTCTTATCGCGACCCGGCCGATAAAGAGAAATACTTCGACAACGATGCGATCTGGGAATCGGCACAGCGTCAATTGAAAGAAACGATGGACGAACTCGGCCTTCCATACTTCGAAGCGGATGGCGAAGCGGCGTTTTACGGACCGAAACTCGATGTCCAAGTCCGGACAGCGCTCGGGAAAGAAGAGACGCTGTCGACAGTCCAACTCGACTTCTTGCTTCCAGAGCGTTTCGATTTGACGTATACAGGTCCTGACGGCAAAGATCATCGTCCAATCGTCCTCCACCGCGGTGTCGTGTCGACGATGGAACGGTTCGTCGCCTACTTGATCGAAGAGTACAAAGGTGCCTTCCCGACATGGCTCGCGCCAGTCCAAGTCAAATTGATCCCGGTGTCTCACGTCCATGATGCTTATGTGGCCGAAGTGAAAGCAAAACTGTTATCACGTGGTGTCCGTGTCGAGACAGACCTTCGGGATGAGAAGTTAGGCTATAAGATCCGTGAAGCACAGATGAAGAAGATTCCGATGACGCTCGTACTCGGTGATAAAGAACGTGATGAGCGTTCGGTCAACATCCGTCGCTACGGTCAACAAGAACAAGTGTCGGCAACGCTTGATGAGTTCTTGACGTCCCTCACTGAAGAAATCGCGAATCGTTCACGGTAAAGGCAGGCCATCCTTCAACGGAAGGGTGGTCTTCTTTTCGGTCCAGAGACGGATGCGCAATGTATGAAAGAACACGTATGGTAGAAGAAAGGAGTGATTCAGTTTGAATTATATGAAACCAATTATCGCGCTGACGATCGGGACGGTCGTCTCGACTAGCATGATTCCTAAAGTAAACGCCGAAGCGATCGTCGACGATACAATCGTCACCCTCGGGGAGACATTATCAGCAGAGCAGCGAGACTGGGTGCTCGAGCGTGTCGAAGCGCCGGCAGGAATCGAACCGATTATCACGACTGCAGCTGACGAAGAGAAGTATTTAGGTGACGCCGTACCCCAGGCACAACGTGGCGGCGGCATGTACTCATCGGCCCGCATCAAGCTGACTGAGGGGACAGGTCTTGATATTCAAACCGAGAACGTCACGTGGGTGACGGAAGATATGTATGCGAACGCGCTCGTCACGGCCGGGGTCACTGACGCTGATATTTACATCACGTCCCCGATCCGTGTGACCGGGACGTCTGCGTTGACAGGTATTATGAAGGCGTACGACCAGACGGCTGACGAGACCGGGATTCAACTGACCGAGGAACGTAAAAATCTCGCGCAAGAAGAACTTGCGGTCACGTCAGAAATCGGGAAGACGGTCGGTCAAGAAGATGTGGCCGGGCTGATGAATGAGATCAAAGCGGAAATCGCGAATCAAATGCCCGAGACGAATATTGAAATTCGTGATATCGTCATTCAAGTGTTGAATCAAAACAACGTTCAATTGTCAGATACGCAATTGAACCAGCTGACGACGTTGTTCGAGAACATGCAGCAAGCCAACTTGGATTGGACAGCGATCAGTGATGGGTTAAAAGGAACGGGCCAAGACGTGCAGGCGTTTCTAGAGACGAAAGAAGTGCAAGGTTTCTTTGCGCGGCTGTTTGAGTCGCTCAGTAATTTCTTCAAGTCGTTGACGAACTAAACGAAAAAGCAGAGCGAAGGCTCTCAGGCTGTTGACGAACCAGGTCGCTAAAAGCAATCTGGTTCGTCTTTTTTTATGTGCGAAGACTTCGAGGCGCTCTGCCCGACATAAAATTGAAGAAATGCTATGTAAACGGCCGCCAGATGGCGACCGTTTGCGTTGCTCGTCCGACGACGCCCCGACTCCCGCAGGAAAGCAATCCGACGGAGACCCAGCAGCGACGTGAGTCGCGATGCGGCTCCGGGATTGCCTGCGGAAAGCGTGGGCGCCGGAAGGACGAGCGATATCAATCATGTTAGTCAACAAGCTGAGAGCGAAGGCTCTGCTTTTTAATACCAACGTTTATGGATATAGTCCCGAGCAGACTCATGGTCATCGACGATCTTCAACGTGATGCGGTTCATCTCTTCAAGCAGATCGGTCAATACAGCTTCAAGTTTGGCGTCGTTCACTTCATGGTGACGCATCGTTTCTTGGACGATATGTTTGATTTGATCATGATAATCGTGATCTTGTTTCACGTCTTTTCTCCAGTTCATCCTCATCGCCTCCTTTTTTATTTTATTCCCTTTGAAAAGGTATTGCGAAACGACGGAATGACTGTTATTATCATAAAAGTGCGAGCTATCAATTATTCATGCGCGAATTCTTGACATCTTTTTCTGCTAGTGTTAAGATGACTTAGTGAGTAAATACAACAAAGCAGAAGCGCCCGCTTCTCACCTCGTCCGAATCGGTTCGGTCAGGTCCATCATGTACGTAATTCAGTTTCGGTGTCTTGCCGTTCTGAGTACGCAATGATGTGTGGGCGGGAAACTGCCGACGCTTTTTTTGTTACTATTACTATGTTGTCTTATTTAAAAATCTAAAACTCGTGCAATCGCACGATGGAGGTGCTAACCATTAGCAAAGAGCTCTTTATCAACGAAAACATTCGTGCCCGTGAACTTCGTCTTATTGGAGCGGACGGTGCACAACTCGGTGTACAATCGCGTAGTGAAGCATTACGCTTGGCGGAAGAAGCTGAACTTGACCTCGTCTTGGTCGCTGACAAAGCAAACCCACCGGTCGCTAAAATTATGGACTACGGTAAATACCGTTTCGAACTCCAGAAAAAAGAGAAAGAAGCGCGTAAAAACCAAAAAGTCATCCAATTGAAAGAAGTACGTCTCAGTCCTACAATCGAGGACAACGATTTCCAAACCAAATTGCGTAACGCTCGCAAGTTCCTTGAAAATGGAAACAAAGTGAAGGCGTCGATCCGTTTCCGCGGACGTGCCATCACACACTCGGAAATCGGCAGACGTGTTATGGAAAAATTGGCGGCGGAATGTGCCGACTTGGCAATAGTTGAACAAAAGCCGAAGATGGAAGGACGCAGCATGTTCTTAGTGCTGGCTCCGAAGAAAGAAGATTAATCATCGAGTCATAGTGGGGAGGAAATACTCATGCCGAAAATGAAATCGCACCGCGGTGCTTCTAAACGTTTTAAACGTACAGGATCAGGTAAACTCAAACGTTCACACGCTTTCACAAGTCACTTGTTCGGTAACAAATCGACGAAAGCGAAACGTAAGCTCCGTAAAGGTGCTATCGTATCAGCTGGAGACTACAAACGTATTCGCAACATGATTGCGAAGTAATACAGAAGGAATTTAGGAGGGAAACTATATGCCACGCGTAAAAGGCGGTTATACGACTCGTCAACGTCGTAAAAAGCAAATCAAACTTGCCAAAGGTTATTATGGCTCGAAACATATTCTATTTAAAGTAGCAAAACAACAGGTCATGAAGTCACTCATGTACGCATACCGTGACCGTCGTCAAAAGAAACGTGATTTCCGTCGTATTTGGATCACACGTATCAACGCGGCAGCACGTATCAACGGTCTTTCATACAGCCGTATGATGCACGGACTCAAGCTTGCAGGGATCGACATCAACCGTAAGATGCTTGCTGAGCTTGCAGTATCGGATGCACAAGCGTTCGCTTCACTCGCTAACACAGCTAAATCAAAATTGAACGCGTAATCGTTCAATCGAAAGCGCCGAGACTCTATCTCGGCGCTTTCTTTTTTCTCGTAAATTTCTTAAGATGAAGATAAGGAGGACACGCTATGGATCAATCTATCTTGGCCATCGTCGCGTTGGCGCTCATCGCTTTAAACGTCTATACGTATTTTCAGGCGAAGCAGTATACGCACGGTGAAGGGAAGTTCAACGTGCTATACGCCTATGCCGGAGGAGCCATTGGAGCGTTGTTTGGACTTCATTTGACACGCCAAAAGACGGTTCATGCCCCAAAAAGCATGCAAATACAAGTATTGATTTTAGCAGTGGGCTGGTCTTTAATGATTTTAGTACTGCTTTAAGTGGAGAATAGGAGGAGCAACCGGTGAACTGGACAACATTATTTGATCGGCAACGTGAATTAGATGAGCGGATCAAACAAGAACATCAACTATCCGGCAACCAATTCGATGAACGGCTACTCGCTTTACTCGTCGAACTCGGTGAACTCGCCAATGAGACCCGAAGTTTTAAATTTTGGTCAACGAAAGGCCCGTCGCCTCAAGACGTGATCTTAGAAGAGTACGTTGACGGTATCCATTTCTTACTGTCACTCGGACTCGCCCTCGGATACGAACGGGAGTCGTTCCCGGCAGGAAGCTCGTATCTTGACGCGACTGATGCTTTTTTAGATATCTTTCGAAAAGTGACGAATTTTGGTTTGTCGAAGACAGAAGCGATGTACGAGACGCTGATGGCGGCATATCTCGAACTAGGCTATACGCTAGGTTTCAACGAGAAATTGATTCTGACGGCGTATGTATCGAAGAATGAAGTCAACCATGAGCGACAAAATCAAGGCTACTAATGGAGTCGAAAGGGAGCGATACGAGATGAATGAAACTTTACATATGCTAAAACGACTGACGGATGCGACTGGCGTTCCGGGAAACGAAGGGGAAGTCCGTTCACTCATGCGCGAGTATCTCGAGCCCCACGTCGAGGCGTTCGAACAGGATGGTCTCGGTAGTCTGTTCGGCCGTGTGACAGGGAACGGTGAGGGACCGCGTGTCATGATTGCCGGTCATATGGACGAAGTCGGCTTTATGGTCACACGCATCGAAGATAGTGGTTTCCTGCGCTTCCAAGCACTCGGTGGCTGGTGGAACCAAGTATTGCTCGCTCAACGCATGGACGTCGTCACACGCTCTGGAGAGAAAATCCCAGGCGTGATCGGTGCGAAGCCACCGCATGTCCTTCCAGCCGAAGCTCGTAAAAAACCGGTCGAGATCAAAGACATGTTCTTAGATATCGGAGCGACGTCAAAAGAACAAGTCGCCGAGTGGGGAATCCGTCCAGGTGACACGGTCGTGCCGCATTGCGAGTTCACGGTCATGAAAAATGAAGACTTCTTGATGGCGAAGGCATGGGATAACCGAATCGGATGTGCGATCGCGATTGAAGCGGCCAAACGTCTGAAAAATGATGCGCCCGGAACCGTCTTCTCGGGAGCCACGGTTCAAGAGGAAGTCGGATTGCGTGGAGCCGTCACAGCGGCAAACTTGATTAAACCGGACGTCGCGATTGCCGTGGATACGGGTATCCCAGGTGATACGCCAGGTATGACACCGGCAGAAGGTTTGTCAAAACTTGGTGAAGGCGTTCAAGTCATCTTCTTTGATGCGACGACTGTCACGAACCCGCGCCTCATCGACTTGATCGTCGAAGTCGCGAAAGCAGAAGACATTAAGTATCAGTTAGATTTGACACCAGGCGGCGGCACCGACGCCGGACGGTTCCATTTATCAGGAGTCGGGATGCCGGCTGTCGCGCTCACGGTTCCAGTCCGTTATTTGCATACGAACGTGTCAATCATCCATAAAGCCGATTATGAAGCGGCCATCGATTTAGTCGTGGCGCTCACCAAGCGGTTGGATAACGAAACGGTTCAATGGTTGAAAGAGGGATAATATGACGAAAATCACGTCTACGAAAAGCGAGACGATTAAGCGTTTGAAGCGCTTGATGACGAAAAAAGGCAGACAAGAGTCTGGACAATTTTTAGTTGAAGGTGAACACTTGGTCGACGAAGCGATTCGGGCCGGACGACTCGTCCAATTGATTATGGGCGAATCTTATCGTCCGAAAAGTTCATGGCGTCTAGACGAGATGCCGGTGCTCGAACTGTCCGACCATGTCGCCGATCTGTTATCAGAAACAGAAAAGACGCAAGGGGTGTTCGCTGTCGTCAAGATGACGCCAGTCGAACGCAAGATGAAGCATGTGCTCGTCCTTGACCGCATTCAAGATCCGGGTAACCTCGGGACAATGATTCGGACAGCAGACGCGGCCGGCTTTGATACCGTGTTTCTCGGTAAAGGTACGGTCGACCCGTTCAATGCCAAAGTCGTACGGGCGACGCAAGGATCGTTGTTCCATGTGAACATTCAATCGGTCGACTTGCTCGACACGTTGCCGGAACTGAAAAGTTTAGGGTTTCACGTCTATGGGACGGCACTTTCGAAAGCGAAGTCATACGACCAAGTCGCGTTCAACGATCAAGTCGCGCTTGTCATCGGGAATGAAGCGCAAGGCGTCCATGACGACGTGCTCGCCCTTTGTGACACACGTGTCCACATTCCTGTAATCGGAGAAGCCGAATCATTGAACGCGGCAGTCGCCGCCGGCATTCTCATGTATCGCATCGCGCTACAATAATCTTGTCACCGCTTGAGAATCGTGATAGTTTAGAAACATCGAACAATATAGGTAAGACGTTGAAAGAGCATAGTACGCGAACCCCCGAACGAGCACAGGGAGCATCGGCCTAGATTGAGAGCCGATGCCGAGGTCGGCGCTGAATTCACTCTGGAGTCGTGTTGGAGACAACACCGAACTGGCATCCCGATACCGATGCTCTCAAGTGGGCCTGATCGGCCAAGTAGGGTGGTACCGCGTTTATTCGTCCCTTCAGTCATCGACTGAAGGGACTTTTTTTGTAGAGGAGGAAACATTGATGAAAGAACAGTTAGAACAATTACAACGTGAGGCCCTTCAAGAAATTGAAACGGCGTCATCACAAAAAACGTTGAACGACGTCCGGATTAAGTATTTAGGTAAAAAAGGCCCGATGACCGAAGTATTGCGCGGGATGGGCAAGTTGTCCGCCGAAGAGCGCCCGGTCGTCGGTGAACTCGCCAACACGGTGCGAACGACGATTCAAGAGGTGTTAGAGGCACGGATCGAGGACGTGAAGGCGGTCGAGCTCGAAGCGAAACTCGCAGCCGAGACGATCGACGTCACGCTCCCTGGTCGAACGGCACTTCCGGGACATAGCCACTTGCTGCAACAAATCGTCGACGAGATGGAAGACTTGTTCGTCGGTCTCGGGTATACGATTGCCGAAGGCCCGGAAGTCGAAACCGATCTGTACAACTTTGAAATGCTGAACTTGCCGAAAGATCATCCGGCACGTGACATGCAGGACTCGTTCTACATCACGGACGAGACGCTGCTGCGGACGCATACGTCGCCGGTGCAAGCACGGACGATGCTCGATGCGGACGGGAAACCGATTCGCATCATTTGTCCGGGCAAAGTGTACCGTCGCGACGAAGATGATGCGACCCATTCACACCAGTTCATGCAAATCGAGGGACTTGTCGTCGATGAGCATATCTCGATGGCCGACTTGAAAGGCACGCTTGAAGTGTTCGTCAAGCAACTGTTCGGTGAGACACGAGAAATCCGGCTTCGTCCAAGTTTCTTCCCGTTCACAGAGCCGTCCGTTGAAGTCGATATCTCATGCTTCAAGTGTGGCGGCAAAGGCTGTAACGTCTGTAAAGGGACAGGGTGGATTGAAATTCTTGGAGGCGGGATGGTCCATCCGCGCGTCCTCGAGATGGCGGGCTACGACGCGACGAAAATGTCTGGCTTTGCTTTCGGGATCGGTGTCGAACGGATGGCGATGCTCAAACACGGTGTCGATGATATTCGTCACTTCTATACAAACGACTTACGTTTCATCGAGCAATTCTAAGGAGGATCATACATGTTATTATCGAAAAAATGGTTGAACCAATATATCGACGTCTCAGACTTGAGCGGGCAAGCGTTAGGCGATTTGATCACGAAAAACGGGATTGAAGTCGAGAGTGTGACAGACCGCTCTGAAGGATTGAAAGGTCTTGTCGTCGGACACGTCCTCTCATGCGCGAAACATCCAGAGGCGGACAAGTTGAGCGTGACGACGGTCGACGTCGGTGACGACAGCCCTGTCCAAATCGTCTGTGGTGCACCGAACGTCGCGGCCGGACAACATGTCATCGTCGCAAAAGTCGGCGCAAGACTACCTGGCCTTAAAATCAAAAAAGCAAAACTTCGTGGCGTCGAGTCGCAAGGCATGATCTGTTCGCTCGAAGAACTCGGTTTCGAGAAAAAACAGATTCGCGAAGACGAACAGGACGGCATCCATACGTTCCGGGAAGAAGTTGAAGTCGGAGCGGACGTCATCAGCTTGCTCGATCTCGATGACGAAGTGATTGAACTCGGATTGACGCCGAACCGTTCGGACTGCCTTAGCCTATACGGCATCATTCATGAAGTCGCGGCGATTTTAGAACGCCCGTATACGTTGCCAGCAGCCGATGTCGAAACGGATACACCGAACGACGTGTCTGTTCGACTCGAGACAGACAACTGCACATACTACGCGACGCGACGCGTCGACGGGGTAACGATTGGCGAGTCGCCACAGTGGTTAAAAAACGTCTTGATCGCGGAAGGTGTGCGCCCGATCAATAACGTGGTCGATGTGACGAACTACGTCATGCTCGAACTCGGTCAACCGCTCCATGCGTTTGACACGTCTAAGCTCGGCCGTACCATTTTGGTTCGCCAAGCCCAGGACGGAGAAGAAATCGTCACACTTGACGATGCGACGCGCACACTCGACTCATCGATGATGGTCATTACCGATGGACAACATCCGGTCGCGATCGCTGGAGTGATGGGCGGAGCGAATACCGAAGTCGACGCGACGACGACGAGCATCATCCTGGAGTCGGCTTATTTCACGCCGGCCTCGGTCCGGAAGACGAGCCGAACGCTTGGTCTTCGTTCCGATTCAAGCGCCCGTTTCGAAAAAGGAGTCGATCCGGAACGTTTACTCCTCGCGCTTGACCGTGCCGCTGCGCTGATCGTCAACGTGAGCGGCGGGACAATCAGTGAACCCGTCATCGCTGGAAGCAAAGCGTCCGACGCCCGCACGATTGACGTGTCAATCGATTATATTAACCATCGACTCGGGATGGATCTCGACCAGACGACGATCAAACAGATTCTAAAGCGGCTCGGGTTAGACGTGACAGGAGACGAAGCGTTGACGGTTCACGTCCCGTCGCGGCGACCGGACCTAGAAGTGCCGGCTGATATTACGGAAGAAGTGGCGCGACTATACGGATACGACAGCCTTCCGTCGACGCTCCCAGCATCGCAGTCGAAAGGCTACCTGCCAAAAGACAACGTACTTCGTCGTCAAGTGCGCCGCGTCCTTCAAGGAACGGGCTTGTCACAAGCGATCACTTACTCGCTCACGAGCGAGCTTCATGCGTCACGGTTCGACGGCGAGGGAGCGACGACTGTCCGACTCGCCATGCCGATGAGCGAGGAGCGTTCGGTGCTACGGACGTCACTCGTTCCGGGATTGCTTGAAGCGGCCCGTTATAACACGGCGCGTCAACAAGCGAACGTCCGTCTATTTGAGACAGGACGTGTGTACGTAGAGCACGGAGAGACGTTACCACGCGAAACGGAACGCGTCGCGGGCGTAGTGACAGGACTTTGGTACGATCACCGCTCGCAAGGAACACGCGTCCCGGTCGACTACTTCGTCGCGAAAGGCATCGTCGATACACTCATGCGCTCGCAACGCATCGACGTGACATATGAAGCGGCCGTCATTTCAGACATGCACCCTGGCCGCACGGCGAACGTTCTCATCGCAGGGAACGTCGTCGGATACGTCGGACAAGTCCATCCGGCCGTGTCGAAAGACGCATACGGCTTGAAAGAAGTGTACGTCTTCGAGCTCGACCTTGGCGCATTGAAGTCTGAAGCGATGCTCGTCTATCAAGACGTACCACGTTCCCCATCGATTTCGCGAGATCTTGCGCTCGTGTTGAAGCGTGACATTCCGGCCGGTCAAGTCGAGGCGACGATCAGACAGGCGGCTGGTCCGCTCTTGATCGAGCTCGCTCTGTTCGACGTCTACACGGGCGATAACGTCGGTGAAACGGAGAAGTCGATTGCCTTCTCGCTCAAATATCAAGATCCGACGCGTACACTTCTTGATGAGGAAGTGACAGCGTCGTATGATGCAATCATCGAAGCAGTCAAAATCGAATATGGCGCAGAAGTACGCGCTTAACAGACAACAGCGATTCCCTTTATTGTGGGAATCGCTGTTTTTAGAATTCATTGAACTTCAAGCGCCAAGTCACCGAACTTCGTCCAACCGACGAGGCAAGTCACTTTATAAAGAAGGAATGTGATGACAGCCGGTAGGATGACGCCGGTGCCGACGAAGATGAGAAACGCTTCCATGCCCTGTGCGGCAAGGATATTGAGCGGGGCGATCATTGAGTTCAAGCCGAGCCCGGCAATCTCATATGGTACCTCGAGTGAGAACCAAAGCGTCGCGATCGGAGCGCTGATCATCGCGGCGATGAACGGTGGCATGACGACCCGTGGATTTTTGACGACGTTCGGGAACTGGACTTTCGGTGTGACGAAAAACGATGCGACTAAGCCACCTGGGTCGGTTTGGCGATAAGCCATGAGCGTGAAGCCGACGAATTGAGCGGTACAGCCGATCAAGGCGGCGGCACTCGCGACCGGGTCGAGCTGAAGCGCGATCGCAAGCGCGGCTGATGAGGCAGGTGACATGAGCATGACACTGAAGACGAGAGCGATGACGAGTGACGTTGCGATCGGTGATGTGTTGACCGACGAAGTGATGCTCGCGCTGATCGAGTTGATGAGCGGTGTCGTGACGGCAGCGGCACCGACACCGACGATGCCTCCGCCGAGCACGGCCGTGACCGGGACGACCATCATATCGAACTTCGTTTTACCGAGGACGCGTTTGCCTAACCAGACGGCCGCCGCTGCGGCAATCAAGGCACTGATCGGTTGACCGGGGACGAGGACAAGCCCGCTCTCCGTCGCTTGAAGAGCCGCACCCCCGACGGTCGCCGCAATCATCGAACTGAATAAGATGAGGGTGTTGCCGCCGAGCTGATAGGCGACTCCGGCACCGAGCGCCGGGGCGAGTAGTGACTTCGCGACTTGTCCGATCAAGACGAGCGTCTCGATTCCGGCCATCTTACCGATCGTTTCAATCAAGAGTCCGACCCCGAGTGTGACCAAGACGGCGCTAGCCATCCCTGCTGATATTTTAATCATCCGATCCATTGCGTACTGTTTCACTTCCATCATCTCCTCTGTGTATCGATCCAATAAAAAAACCTATCCTGATTGGATAGGCGCGTCGGTCATACCATGAGCGCCTCGTCCGAAACCATCGAAACAAGGGCCCAAAAATTCGTCTCGGTCAGCGAGTCGATTTTTCAGTCCCTCAGTCGAATAATAATCAGTAGGCCGTTATGTAATGGTGTACGCATCGTCGCCAGCTCCTCTGTTCAAGATTTGTCTAAGAGTAACACGATATTTTTCAATAATCAATATTTTCTGAAAACTTTCCGGAAAATATTTTTTCCACAGACAAAAACAGAGACCCGCTTCCGGTTAAGGAAGTGAGTCTCTGTTGAAAGGTATAGACTTAAGACGTACTGGCTGCCAGTAAACCGACTTGTTGATCGATGAAGTCCATTGAAATGGAATTGAACGTATCGGGTTGATCGACGTTGACGACATGCCCCGAATCGTGGACGACTTGGACGTGTGCCGTCGGTTGATGCTTCGCCGTTCGTTCGACGGCCTCAAGGAACATGTAATCCTCGTCGCCCATAATGTAGAGGATGGGGACGGATGTTTGGATTGAAGTGAAGTGACGCAGCAACGGATTCATGTTTTCCGTCATCTTGAACCAACGGATGAACTCGCGTTGGCACAAATTCGCCGCGTCGCGCACGAACATCATCCGCGATTTTTTATGCCGTTTCTTCGGCAACAAGATCCAAGCGAATAGTTGATACAGCCACATGTAAGGCACGAAACTTTGCATGAGGCTGCCGAGCCGGATGAGCAATGTCGAGCGGACATTGAACTTGACGATCGCACCACCTAAGACGACAGAAGCGATGCGGTCGGGGTGATGCTCGAACATCGCTTGGATGACGATCGTCCCGAGCGATAGCCCGACCATATGACCTTTTTCAATATTTAAATGGTTCATCACTTCGACGACGTCTTCGACGACGACATCGAGTGTGTAGGCGTTGAGTGGTTGATTCAAAGATTGTTCTTCGTTATATGAGCCGCCATGACCGCGGAGGTCGAGCAGCAAGACGTTATATTTCTTTCGAAATGGACGAATTTGACGATACCAGTGAGATAGACTCCCGCCTGCGCCATGTATGAAGATGACCCAAGGATGGTCGTCGCTTAATGTGTACGTTTTATAATGCAACATGAACGCTATCCCCCAAAAGTTTTTAAGTTCATTGAACCATAAAACAAATATAACATATCTTTGAAGTGAGAACTATCGTTTCTGCTCGCATAAACGCATCGCTTTTTTCGTGTTCGCGAAGTGAACTTTAGCGATATCGTTCAAACGTTCCTGACCGTAGCGAAGGATCAAGGTAGCGGCCACTTGATCGACTTTCGCTCCGGCCCCTTTCGGTAACGTGGCACCGAGCGTCGCGCTCAATTTGTCCATCTCTTTCAAGAAAAAAGCGCGGGCGAGGATCGAGGCGGCGGCGACGGCGACGTGGAGGCCTTCCGCTTTCGTCGAGAAGTAGACATCGTCTTTGACGATATCGGTCTCAGAACTCAAATGTCTGTAGTAGACGGCTTTTTCGGCGAACTGGTCGATTAGAATCGCTTCTGGCGTCTCGTCTAACTTTTTCAAGAGCGCCGACAACGCCGCGTTATGGGCGATCGCGGTCATCTTCCCTTGCGTCATCGTCCGTTGCATTTTGTTGTACGTCGGGTTGTGCAGCGTCGCTTTCTGGTAGGGAATCGTGACGTGCAAGTCTTTAGCGATGCGTAAAATATCTTTATCGGTAAGTAATTTAGAATCTTTGACACCGAGTTCTTTGACGAGGGCAATCTTTTCCTTCGGGACGTAGGCGGCAACAACGACGAGCGGACCGAAATAATCACCTTTCCCGACTTCATCGCTCCCGATGACGGACCAATCGGAAAAACCGGCCGGTAACGTATGTTTTGGAACGGACGTTTCCTTTTTGATGGAATCTCCCCATTTGGCCGCCTCTTCATCCGCAGCCCGACCTTGAAACATGACTTTTCCCGAATTGTACACGGTGACCACACAGTGGGGCGTCTTGGCACTGAAGCGAGCGTGTGGTGGCGGATTGACCGCGTGAGCGCGATAGCTCTGGATTAATTGTTCTTGAGCCGCGGTTGATAATTTGATGACTTGATTGCCCAAAGTGAGCACTTCCTTTCTTAACGTTCGCAAATTTATCTTACATTTTTTTCGCGCATTTTGAAACCAATGATTCAATTGATACGTATGAATGAGTGAGTAGAAAAGAAGTGAGGTGAGACGGAGATGTGGTGGCGCGATGACACGGACCAAGATGAGGCAGAGTTCCTCTATAAACATATTCTCGAGCTCGAGGCCAGGATTGCCAAACTGGTTGCCCATCAAGTCAGGGTGCGTCGCCTGCTGATGCAAGAGTCGTCGGAGGCGGCGACAGAGCAGATTATTACGTTACAGGGCGAAGTCGATCACTATTTAAAACTACTGCGTCAGGAACGGCTCGAAGAGGTTGACCGGTATGATCGTTTAAACCTTGAACGAACGCTTGGTCGCGTGCGGAAGGCGGTACAGTATCCGACCCGGCCGTTATCGGAATGGGATACGATTGAACAGGCGCTCGCGCTTGAAGTCGAACATTTGCGACGTGTGCTCGCATATGAACAACAGCGCCGCACCGAGGAGGGATGGTAATGGAATCGTTAGAACAACTGTACTGGTGGGTACTCATCATTGCCGGTCTCGGCACATTTTTATACATGCTGTTCTCGGACGCGTTCGATTTCTTCGAAGGCTGGTTCAATCCGGCCGTCATCCTCTCTTTCCTGGCGCTCGGGGCAGGTATCGGGTTAATCTTGAACGCGCTCGCCCATGTGTCGCCGATGATCGGTCTCGCGGTGGCGCTCGCCGGCTCATTCGCGCTCACGACGTTACTATACTTGTTCGTCCTCCTACCGCTGTCAAATGCGGAAGAGTCGATTGGTATGACTGATGAGTCGCTCGTCGGATTGGTCGGGCGATTGACCGTCCCCGTCCCTGAAGGCGGTTACGGTGAAGTGCTCGTCGAGTCGGTCGTCGGTTCGATTTTGAAGACGGCACAAAGTATTGACGGGAAAGCGATTCCTAGTGATCGTCGAGTCGTCATCATCGAAGTACAACGAAATATCGCGGTCGTCATGGAATATGACGAACCCACTATTCGAAAGGAGCAATAATGTATGGACACAACCATTTTAGTCAGTATTATCGTCGGGGTGATTTTGCTCGCCTTGATCTTCGTGTTTGTCTTGAAATATCGTACAGTCGGACCGGATGAGGCGCTCATCGTCACCGGGAGCTACTTAGGTAAAAAGAACGTCCACAGTGACGCTTCCGGTAACCGCGTCAAAATCATTCGCGGCGGCGGGGCGTTCGTCTTGCCAGTATTCCAACAAGCGGAACCGCTCAGCTTGCTCTCGAGCAAGCTCGAAGTAACGACGCCTGAAGTGTATACCGAGCAAGGAGTCCCGGTCATGGCTGACGGGACGGCCATTATTAAAATCGGTGGCTCGATCAGTGAGATCGCGACAGCGGCCGAACAATTCCTCGGCAAACCGAAAATCGAGCGTGAGAACGAGGCGAAAGAAGTGCTCGAAGGTCACCTTCGTTCGATCCTCGGTTCGATGACAGTCGAAGAGATTTATAAAAACCGCGACAAGTTCTCGCAAGAAGTGCAACGTGTCGCCTCGCAAGATTTAGCGAAGATGGGCCTCGTCATCGTCTCGTTCACGATTAAAGACGTGCGGGATAAGAACGGATACCTCGAGTCGCTCGGGAAGCCACGGATCGCCCAAGTAAAACGTGACGCCGACATCGCAACGGCTGAAGCGGATAAAGAAACGCGCATCAAACAAGCGGAAGCGATGAAGGACGCGAGGAAAGCGGAGCTTGAACGAAACTCTGAAATCGCGGAAGCGGAAAAAGAGAACCAACTCCGCATCGCCGACTACCGCCGCGAGCAAGATGTCGCTAAAGCACGGGCTGACCAATCGTACGAGCTTGAAGAAGCCAAGGCCAAACAAGAAGTCACAGAGCAACAGATGCAAGTTCAGATCATCGAGCGTCAAAAGCAAATCGAGCTCGAAGAGAAAGAAATCATGCGTCGTGAAAAGCAATATGATTCAGAAGTGAAGAAAAAAGCCGACGCCGACCGCTATGCGATCGAACAGGCTGCGGAAGCTGATAAAGCTCGTCAAATCGCCGCAGCAGATGCCGGGAAGTACCGCATCGAGGCCGAGGCGAAAGCCGATGCTGAACGCGTCCGTCTCGCTGGTGTCGCCGAAGCCGATGCTGAACGGGCGAAAGGGGAAGCAGAGGCCGATATTATTCGTCTTACTGGTCTCGCCGAAGCCGAAGCGAAACAAAAGATCGCCGAGGCGTTCGAACAGTACGGTCAAGCCGCCATTCTCGACATGGTCGTCAAGATGCTTCCTGACTACGCGAAGCAAATTGCGGCACCGCTCGGTAACATCGACCAAATCACGGTCGTCGATACGGGGAGCGGTAAAGACGGGGGAGCCGGGAAAGTCACGGGTTACGCGACTGATTTGATGGCTTCACTGCAGCAGACGCTCAAAGCGTCGTCTGGCATCGATATGAAAGACTTGCTTGATAATTTTGCCGGAAAAGGCAACGTGCCGACCTCACCGACTGCTGAACGGAAGTTGACGGAAACGACCGTCGCGGCGTCGGAAGAATAAGTTGAATCAACAAGGCTGCAGGCAATCGTCTGCAGCCTTGTTTGTCGTGACGTCGTTCAAATTATTACCCTAAGTTTTAAAAGGTTTGACTTCAAATCCGGCGTAAATCAGACGATACATGAGATGTCAGACCATTAGAGAGAGGAAGTACATGTTATGAACAAAACAATCATGATCGGCGCACTGACGACTTGTATCGTTTGGCTATCCGGGTGTCAGTCTGTCATCGATCAACCGGAACAGACGGTCGAACCCCGCCAATCGATGGGTGTCGTCCTGTCTGACGTTGGTCTCGGGGACCAATCGTTCAGTGACGCTGCGATGCGTGGCATGGGACAGTTGCGAGAGGCGGGAGATTGGTTCGTCGATTATCGAGAATTGGACGAGACTGAAACATACAAAGCAGGATTTGAGCAATTGGTCGAAGACGGACATGATGTGATCGTCGGTCTTGGTTTCGCGAGTCAAACTGATCTAGAAACGGTGGCTTCGAAGCACCCAGATCAACAATTTGCCTTAGTCGACGCGGTATCGACGTTACCAAACGTCATCTCGGTCACGTTCGAAGAGACAGAAGGCAGCGCGTTGGCCGGTGCGGTCGCGGGACTTGAAACGGAGTCCGATAAAATCGGATTCATCGGAGGAGTCGACAACGAGCTGATTCAGAAATTTGAAACCGGGTTCGAATTAGGGGCGAAAAGCGTGAACGAGGACGTCGAAATGATCGTCGACTACGCGAACGATTTCGCCTCGCCTGAGATCGGACGGAAATTGGCGGAAAAACAGATTGCCGCAGGGGCCGACGTACTCTACGCAGCGGCCGGTCTGACCGGTGTCGGTGTACTCGAGACGGCTGAACGAAACGGGATCAAGGCAATCGGCGTCGACAGCGATCAATCGATGATCGCACCTGATGCGGTCATCACGTCGATGTTAAAGCAAGTCGACTTGGCCATCGTCAAGATTGCGGACAGCCTTGAAACAGAAGCGATCAACGACCATATCGAACTCGGGATCGACGAGGGCGGTATCGGGCTAGCAGCGCTGCGCCGTGTGCAATGGACCGATGAAGAGACAGAGCAGTTTGAAGCAGTTCAGAAACGGTTGCTGGAGGGGGCGTTACAATGAGTTTACGCAAACGCTTTATCTTCTCGACCGTATTCACGGTCTTACTCATCGTCTTGATGATGAGTTATGTATTGACGACGTTGAACCGGTTGCAGACGTACAATGAGCAATACGGCACCCAGATGATCGAGTTATCTCAACTCGAGACGTCACTTTTACAAGAACAATCCCTTTGGACGTCGCTCGGTGAACAGATGAGTCAATCGACGCTGACACAGCTCGAGCGGATTCGTGCCACGAACACGGAGACGTTCCAAGAGATGAATCAAACCTATTTGATCGATGAGTTTTCAACGCACCTTGACCGAGCCACAGCCAAATATGAGCGCATTGGAGCGAATATTGAAACGGCTCAAGCAGGCGGCATTGCTGCCCGCATTCAAGCGGCGAAACTAGAAGGGGTTTTGAACGACGTGAACACGTTGTTGTTAAAAAACGGAACGTTTTACGAGGCGTTGCAAAAAGAAGCTGCCGACGAGACGAAGCGCCTGTTCCTCGTCTCAATCTTGTTGACGGTGTTCGTCGTCACGGTGTTAAGCCTGTACAACTTCTTCTTCGCCCGCTCGATCACACTTCCGCTCGAACGGAACGTAAAAGCAGCCGAGGCGATCGCGGCCGGGCACTTGATCACGTTGCCGGATTCAACGCGACGCGATGAGATCGGCCGACTAGAACGCGCCATGCGAGATATGACGGCGTCGCTTCAAACCGTGATTGGCTCGATTCGGGTCACGTCGGTCAAAGTGAATGAGATGACAGAGACGGCCGCCGCTGAAAATGAAGCGGTCGTGAGTACGACGTCGAACATCACGAACGCGGTCGATGAGATGGCGAACGGGGCCCAATCGATCGCGACTGAACTTCAAGAGACGCTCGAGTCGGTCGGGATCATGGCGACATCGTTCGAGACGAGCTTGAACCAGACGAAACAAACGACTGAAGAGACGACCGAGATGACGCGTGAAGTGGCGGCCGGAATCGAGACGTTGACGGATCAAGAACATATTTTACGTCGGTCGGGCGAGCGCAACCAATCGCTCGTCGAACGGATGGACCAGTTCGCGAGAAAAACAGAAGAAATCGAGAAGATGGCAAAACTCGTGGAAGACGTTGCCGCCCAGACGAATTTACTTGCCTTGAACGCCGCGATTGAAGCCGCACGAGCCGGTGAGGCCGGGCGAGGTTTTGCTGTCGTCGCGAGTGAAGTGAAGAAATTGGCTGAGGAGAGTAATGTGGCGACGCGCTCGATCTTCGGGGTCGTCCAAACGATTCGGGACGAGGTCGGCAATTTGACAGACATGGTCGAAGAGTCGAGCCACGAGCAAACGGCGCAACTTCAAGCGTTCGGACTGACGAAGCAAGCGTTCACACGCATCCATGATCGGACCGATCACGTGGCCTCGTTCGTGGGCACGATCGAACAAGAAATGGTCGCTTCGAGCCGTGAAGTCACGAACGTGTTGAAACGCGTCGAAGAAGTGAGTGGTGTGACCGAAGAATTAGCAGCCGGTAACGAAGAAGTCGCCGCCTCGATGAAAGAGCAACAGGCAAGCTTTGATCAAATCTTTGCCTTGATGCAAGAGCTAGAAGGACAAGCCGCCTCACTGGCGAGCCAAGTTCAACATTTTGAAGAGCAATGAGACAAGTTGAAGAGCAATGAGACAAGTTTCGGCTTGTCTCTTTTTTGCGTTCCGATACGTCATCGATCCGTGGGTGAACGCTCAAGCATTGCGACCGCATCTAGCAACTAGGACTTGAGCGTGAGCCGGCTATTTCTCGCATACTAATGAAGAGACATTCGTTTATGTGGGGGGAACGATATGGAGAAGTGGAAACGGTATGTCGTCGCGTTGCTCGTCATCTTGTTCGTCGGTGTCGGCTATATGTTTTATTCGAAAGAGCCGGAAACGACGATGGTCGAGGAGTTTACGACGGTGGAGGAAGCAGAGGCGGGCCCGGTGACAGAAGTTGTCGTCTACGTCACGGGAGCGGTCGAAGCGCCCGACACGTATACGATGCCGCAAGGGGCTAGAGTCGGGGACGTCTTGTCTCTCGCCGTGTTGACGGACGAAGCTGACCCTGAACAGCTGAATTTAGCCCAATTGCTCGTAGACGGCACGAAAATCACGGTACCGAAACAAGGAGAGGCCGTTGCAGTCCCGGAAACCGATACGACGAACGGCATTCACGTCAACAGTGCGACGAAAGAAGAGTTGATGACCGTCCCCGGGATCGGTCCGGCCAAAGCGGACGCTATTTTGAACTATTTGAAAGAAAACGGTCCATTTAAATCGTACGACGAGCTCGGGAACGTCAAAGGGTTCGGTGAGAAAACGCTCGAGAGCATGGAAGGCTATTTGTTGGTCCCGTGATATGCCGATCTATCCATTGATCCCGATTGGTCTATTCATTGCTTGGAAGTCCGGGGCTTTTGGTGTCGTGCTCTTGTTCGGGCTAGCCTTGTTCCTGACGTGGCGTCGGCAAGCGGTCTACACACATGTCGGTGCGATCTCACTCGTTTTCCTAGTCCTGTTACAAAGTTCTACTCCGTCGGTACAAGAGGTACATGAAGCCGGGGACTCAGTCTTCGCCATCGAGAGCCGACGCGACAACGGTCACTCGGTTCGACTCTATGGTGAATCGAACGGGATGTCTGGGGTCTTGATCGGGCGCGAAGTCGAGCTCGGGCGGCCGGGTGAGACGTGTCTCGTCACGTTCGAACCAGTCCCTTTTTCACCGCTTCGAAATACAGGAGGTTTTGACGAGGCGAAATGGGCGCACGGGGCTGGATTGTCTTTTAAAGGGAAGGATGTCCATGTCGAGCGGTGTCGACCGAGTGACGGATTAAATGGGCGCATGCTGCGCTGGAAAGAACGTCAGCTCGAACGGATCGAAGCGACGCACCGTCCGGACGTGGCGCTTTATATGGAAGCGTTACTGTTTGGTGAGAGCCGATTGCTCGACGAGGAGACATCGTTCTCCTATCGTGTGACGGGTCTGCTTCATTTACTCGTCATTTCCGGGTCCCACATCGCCTTGCTCGTGTTTATGCTCAGGTGGATGTTTCGTCCGTTGCCGCTTCATCGGGAGACGAAACTTGGCCTCGTGATCGTCTGCGTGACCGCATTCGGTTGGCTGACCGGTTTTTCGCCGCCGGTGGCACGAGCCGTGCTTGTCGCTGACGTCGTGCTCATCTTGTCGCTATGCGGTCAGACGATTCGGGACCCGGTTCGTCTGCTCAGTTGGTGTGCGGCAGCCTTGTTAGCCGTTCAACCGTACTTGCTATGGAATCTCGGATTTCAGTTGACCGTCGGTATGACCTTGTTTTTGCTTTTAACACGGTCGATATGGACGAATCTGTTCAGCGTAGCGCTTTACGCCCAATGGTTCGGCTTGATTTTTTTATGGCAAATCCAGCCGGTCATCTCAATCTTTGCTCCGGTGTACAACGTGATTGCCGGATTGTTGATTTCCTGGGCGATTCTTCCGCTCGCGCTCGTCACTTATGTGATGCCGTCGTTCGAACCGACGCTCTATCCGATTCTCGACGGGTTGAACGGGATGTTTCAGATGCATCATACGTATCGTCCGTGGGTCCCGTTGCACGACATCACATTTTGGCATGCGGTCTATTTGTTCGTTTTGCTTGGGATTGGATTGATTCTATTAGATAAGAGACGAGCGGTCGGATGGGTCATTGCTTCAGTTTCGCTGCTTGCGCTGCACGTCTGGTTAGAATGGTCGGAGGAGCCGCGGGTGACGTTTTTAGACGTCGGGCAAGGGGACGCCATCGTCGTCGAGCAAGCCGGCATCACCGGTGTCATCGATGTCGGCGGCGTGTTTCAACATCCGGATGAGCAGAAACGGTCGACGTTCGACCCGGGTGCCGATGTCGTCGTCCCTTACATATGGAAACGAGGTGAGACCCGACTTGATTTCATTTTGCTGACGCATGCCGACCATGACCATATCGGTGGGCTGACGGGCGTGCTTGATCTGATTCCGGTCGAGGAAGTATGGATCGCGGCGGAAGTGGCCGATGAAACGAAGCGGCGGGCGTTAGTCGACGAGCTCGAGCCGTATGACGTGAACGTGCGGTTGTTAGAAGCAGGAGAGCGGCCTTATCCATGGATGTGGGTCGTCACACCGGTTGATGCGGGTGAGGACGAGAACGCGAATTCAGTGTCGGTTTTTATGAAAGTCGGAGACTTGTCCTATTTATTGACGGGTGACTTACCGGAGGCGAACGAGCGGTTGATCCCGACTGTCGACGTCGATGTGTTCAAACTAGGCCATCACGGGGCCGAAACGTCTTCCGGTGCTGACTTGATCGCTCGCATCGATCCAGAGTTTGTGGTCGTCAGCGTCGGCGCCAACAATCGATACGGTCATCCTCATCCAGACACGCTCGCCCGTATTCAGGGAAGGCGGTTGTTGCGGACGGATGAGGACGGGATGGTCGTCTGTGAGCGGGGAGGGTGTCAGGGGAGCGTGAGAAGGGCAGTCAGGCCATGAAAACTATGATAAACTAAAAAGCGATTGCTCCCCCGGGGCAATCGCTTTACGACTTAAAGACTTAAGAATTTGATGAGAACACCGATTGCGAAAATCGTGAAGAAAAAGCCGAACGGGACGATGAAGCCGATTGCTGAATCGATGGCATCGTTACGTTTGCACTGCACGTCGTTCTCAAACGGGTTTTCGCTTTGCGGGCGAACCGAGTTAATATGCATAGTGAGTCCCTCCTTAAAATGGTTCCGTTCTAAGTATAGCGAATCAAAGAAGGATAATCTATGTTTTAGATAAGAATAAATTGTGAAAGTGGTGTGTGTGTTGAATGAACCGTGGTTGCACAACGGGAAGTTGTCGAACGTATACGTCCTGTACGGGACAGAGAAGTACTTGCTCGAGACGTGGGAACGAGAAATCGTCAAGGCGGCCAGTCCGTCCGGCGACAAATTTGACGTCATGCAGCTCGATTTACATGAAACGTCACTCGATACGGCGTTAGACGAAGCTGAAACGGTACCGTTCTTTAGTGACTACCGCACCGTCATCGTCAAACAGGCCCAATTTTTAACCGGCGCCAAAGAAAAACAAAAGCAAAATCTCGAGCGGTTGACCGAGTACGTGTTGCAGCCGGCGCCTTACTCGGTGCTCGTCTTCATCGTTGAAGCGGAAAAACTCGATGAGCGGAAGAAAGTCGTCAAGCGCTTGAAAGAGCGAGCCATCGTCCTCGAGGCGAAGAAGCCGAGCCAAAGCGAGCTCATGCGCTACGTCAATGACGAGCTGAACCGGCGCAGGCAGTCGATGGAGCGGACGACGGTCGAACGCTTGCTATTCCTTTGTCAAGACGACTGGGGCAAGCTCGTCCGGGAACTGGAGAAGCTTCAGCTCTATGCTGGCGACGGAGCCAACATCCCGCTTGAAATCGTCAACGATCTCGTGCCTCGGACGCTAGAGGACAACGTGTTCCAACTGTCCGAGTATTTGGTCGGCCGACGGGCCGATTTGGCGCTGCGTCTCGTCCGTGATTTAGAAAAACAAGGCCAAGAACTGATCGGTCTCTTGGCGTTGCTCGCCCGTCAATATCGAAATATGTACCTCGCCAAGCAGTTGACCGAGAAAGGGTACGGCGAGAAGCAAATTGCCTCAAAAATTGGCGCCCACCCTTATACGGTGAAACTGGCGACGCAAGCGAGCCGTAACTTTTCAGAGGCACAGCTCGCCAAGGCGCTCACGCTCATCGCCGATGCGGACGAAGCGATGAAGACAGGACGGGGCGACAAGCAGATCGTGTTTGACACGCTCGTCTGTCAATTAACATTACTGTGAGGTGGTTGTATGTTGCAACAAGTGTTGCTTGAAGAAGTGATCCCGCTCCGGCATGAAGTACTGCGTCCAGGTTTAGCCGTTTCGACGTGCTATTTTGACGGGGATGACGCCGAGTCGACCCGTCACTACGCCTGGGCTGAAGACGGGCGTATCTTATCGATTGCGACGGTGATGCGACAAGACCGGGAGCTGTCTGGCGAACGAGTTTCGTTTCAACTGCGCGGCATGGCCACCGATCCGGCCGTCGCCGGGACGGGCGTCGGATCTCGTTTCTTACAGGCGGTCCATCGTGAATTGAACGCTTCTTGGTGGTGTAACGCCCGCGAGGTCGCGGTCCGGTTTTACGAACGCAACGGCCTCGTCATCGTCGGGGATCCGTTCGAAATTGAAGGCATCGGGACACATTACGTCATGCTATACAAAAAAACAGCCGGCTCCTGAACGGAGGCGGCTGTTTCGTTTGTTCTCTAATTAGAGAGCTGCGATACGAGCTGCGAGACGTGATTTGTCACGACCTGCTTTGTTTTGGTGGATGAGACCTTTTGCTGCAGCTTTGTCGATTTTCTTCGTAGCGAGGACGAAAGCTTCTTGAGCTGCTTCTTTGTTTCCTTCGACGACGAGAGTATCGACACGTTTTACTGCTGTACGCATTGCTGCTTTCTCTTGCGAGTTAGCGACGCGACGTTTTTCAGAAGTTTTTGCACGTTTGATTGCTGATTTGATATTTGCCATGTTATTTCACCTCCTGAAACAAGAAAGTGTATGTTCTCATTACTTCAAGTAATCATTCAACAGAACAAGCACAATTGTAGCAAACGGTTATTCGAAAAGCAACCACTTGATGATTATTCTGAAAACTATATGTGGTATTGTTGTAGTAGGTCGTACACATTAACTTAGGATTTTGATATAATGACACGGTATGCATGAGAAGGATAGGTGAACCCATATATGAATAAACAAGAATTAGAGAACCGTCAGAAGAAGATTCGCAACTTTTCCATCATCGCCCACATCGATCATGGTAAGTCGACGCTAGCTGATCGGATTCTCGAGAGAACTGGTGCGCTTACGGCGCGTGAAATGAAAGAACAGACGCTTGACGCGATGGATCTCGAACGGGAACGTGGCATCACAATCAAATTGAACGCTGTTAAATTGAACTATACCGCAAAAGATGGAGTTGAGTACATCCTTCATTTGATCGACACGCCTGGACACGTCGACTTCACGTATGAAGTCTCGCGCTCACTCGCGGCGTGTGAAGGTGCGGTCCTCGTCGTTGATGCCGCCCAAGGGATCGAGGCGCAGACGCTCGCAAACGTCTACCTCGCACTCGACAACGACCTCGAGATCATCCCGGTCATCAACAAGATCGACTTACCGTCGGCTGACGTCGAACGCGTCCGTCAAGAGATTGAGGACGTGATCGGACTGGACGCCAGTGATGCGGTGCCAGCTTCTGCCAAGGCAGGAATCGGGATTGAAGAAATTCTTGAACAGATCGTAGAGCTTGTGCCGCCGCCGACGGGAGATCCGTCAGCACCGCTTCAGGCTTTGATCTTCGACTCGTACTACGATGCGTATCGTGGCGTCGTCGCCTCGATACGAGTCGTCAACGGTTCGGTCAAAGTCGGGGATAAAGTCCAAATGATGTCGACCGGTAAATCGTTCGAAGTGACGGATCTCGGTGTCTCGACACCTAAACCGTTATCTGTGAAAGAGTTGAATGTCGGAGACGTTGGTACGCTCTCGGCATCGATTAAAACGGTTGGCGACGTTCGTGTCGGTGATACGATCACGCTCGCTAAAAACCCATCGACCGAGCAACTTCCTGGTTACCGTAAGATGAACCCGATGGTATACTGCGGTCTTTATCCGATTGATGCGGCCAAGTATAATGATTTGCGTGAAGCGCTTGAGCGGCTCCAGTTGTCTGATGCGGCACTCGAGTTCGAGCCCGAGACGTCACAAGCGCTCGGATTTGGTTTCCGTAGCGGATTCCTCGGTATGCTTCATATGGAAATCATTCAAGAGCGGATCGAGCGCGAGTTTGGAATCGACTTGATCACGACGGCACCGTCGGTTATCTATCACGTCACGACGACGTCAGGAGACGTCATCCACGTCGATAACCCGTCGAAGATGCCTGAGCAACAAAAAGTTGAATTGATCGAAGAGCCATACGTCAAAGCGGCGATCATGACACCGAACGATTACGTCGGCTCGATCATGGAACTTTGTCAGAAGAAACGCGGCAGTTTTATTGATATGGAATATATTGATACGACCCGTGTTAAAATCACGTACGATATTCCGCTCAGTGAAATCGTCTACGACTTCTTTGATCAATTGAAATCAAGTACGAAAGGCTATGCCTCACTTGACTATGATTTGATCGGGTATCGTCCGTCACGCCTCGTCAAGATGGATATTCTCCTCAACAACGAGCTCGTCGATGCGCTCAGCTTTATCGTTCACCGCGACTTTGCCTACGAACGTGGGAAAGTCATCGTTGAAAAGTTAAAGGCGCTCATCCCACGGATGCAGTTCGAAGTGCCGATCCAAGCAGCGGTCAGTACGAAAATTGTCGCCCGGTCGACGATCAAGGCGTTGCGTAAAAACGTCCTTGCCAAATGTTACGGCGGCGACATCTCGCGGAAACGTAAACTTCTCGAGAAACAAAAAGAAGGTAAAAAACGCATGAAGATGGTTGGATCCGTCGAAGTGCCGCAAGAAGCGTTCATGTCCGTCTTGTCGATGGACGAAGAATGAGTGGTCGCCCTTATCCATGGATAAGGGCGATTTTTTTCATTTGGCAGGATTCGTGACGTCCGGTACGGAATAGTACCCACTTACAGAAAAATAGAGGAGGAGTAGCGGTGACCGTCTATAATTTTTCAGCAGGGCCGAGCGTTTTGCCAAAATCGGTACTACAAGAAGTGCAAGACGAGTTTCTGTCTTATCAAAAAACGGGTGTCTCGATCGTCGAGATGAGCCACCGCTCGGAGCGCTTCATTGCGATTACCGAGGCGCTCGAAGCGAGGCTGCGGAGGTTGATGGACATCTCAGACGATTACGCCGTCCTTTGGCTGCAAGGCGGGGCGACGCTCCAGTTCTCGATGATTCCGATGAACTTGCGTACGACAGGGCGTTTCGCTTATCTCGACAGCGGCACGTGGTCGAAAAAAGCGATCGCTGATGCCCGCCACTATGGGGACGTCGCCGTCGTCGGCAGTTCGGCGAGTTCGAACTATCGGGAACTGCCTGACTATGAAGGGGATGGCGAGACCGCCGATTATCTCCATTTGACGTTGAACAATACAATCGAAGGGACACGTTATACGATGCTTCCGGATACAGGCATCCCGCTCGTCGCGGACGTGTCCTCCAATATTTTGGCAGAATCGATCGACGTGAGCCGCTACGGTCTGCTGTACGCAGGCGCCCAAAAAAATATCGGACCGGCCGGGTTAAGCGTCGTCATCATTCGTCGCGACTTGATTGTCGACCGCGATTTGCCAAGTTATTTGAACTACGCCCGTCACACCGACACCGTTTTGAACACACCGGCGACGTTTAGCATGTATGTCGCCGAACGGGTTCTCGCCTGGGTCGAACGGACGGGTGGCGTCGCCGAGATGGAACGGCGCAACCGTGAGAAGAGCGCGCGATTGTATGCTTATTTAGACGGCTCAACGTTGTTCCGGTCGCTCGTCACAGGAGATATCCGTTCATTGACGAATATTCCGTTCACGACGGGACGGGACGAGACGGATCGAGCGTTTCAACAGTTCGCCGAGGAACGTGGATTGATCGAACTTGGTGGCCACCGTTCGGTCGGAGGGCTGCGAGCCAGTCTTTACAACGCGATGCCGCTCGAAGGAGTCGTTCGTCTAGTCGAAGTGATGCAAGCATTTGAACAGGAGGGATACGATGTTCCACATCAAAACATATAATCAAATCGCATCAGCCGGGCTAGAGCGTTTTGAGCCGAGAGAATACGCCGTCAACGCAGTGGAGCAGGCCGATGCCTGGGTCATTCGGAGCCATGACGTTCACGACGCCGAGATTCCCCCGTACTTGCTCGCGATCGCCCGGGCCGGGGCTGGGGTGAACAACATCCCGCTTGAGCGCTTGGCGCGTCAAGGCGTCGTCGTGTTCCATACACCAGGGGCGAACGCGAACGCGGTCAAAGAACTCGTACTCGCGAGCATGCTTTTATCGGTCCGGCCGATCCTTGAAGGCGCGCGTTGGGTGAACGAGCAAACGTTCCCAAGCCAAGCGTTACTTGAGCGGGCGATGGAAGACGAGAAGCGCCGTTTCGTCGGCTCTGAATTACGAGGCAAGAAGGTCGGCATCGTCGGCCTCGGTGCGATCGGGGCGTCGCTCGCGAACGACCTGCTCCAGCTCGGTGTCGACGTCGTCGGGTACGACCCGCATTTATCGGTCGATGGGGCGTGGAACGTATCGAAGCAAGTAAAACGAGCCAAGCACTTGGACGACTTGCTCAGAGACGTCGATTTGCTCTCAATCCATATGCCGCTCACGGACGACACACGCAACTTGATCGACGCTAGTTGGTTCAAACGGATGAAGCCTGGGGTGACGTTATTGAACTTCGCCCGTGGCGAGCTCGTGAACGACGCTGATTTGATTGAGGCGTTACAAGATAAAGTGGCGACGTACATTACAGACTTCCCGCAACAGGCGTTACTCGGCCATCCTCAAGTCGTCGCTTTTCCGCATCTTGGGGCTTCGACACGAGAATCCGAAGTGAATTGCGCGATTCAAGCCGTCGATACGCTGAAACTGTATTTAGAGACCGGAAACATCCGGAATTCCGCTAACTTCCCGGACACTGAACTTCCTTACGTCGGCAAGCGACGCTTGGCGGTGCTGCACTTGAACGTCCCGAACATGGTCGGTCAAATCGCGAGCCGGCTCGCCGAGAACGGGATCAACATCGATAACATGGTGAATCGCAGCCGGAACGATGTAGCCTACACGATGATCGACATCGATAACCATAAACAAGAAGAACTGTCCGTGCATGCTTTGTACGACATCGAGGGCGTCATGCGCGTCCGCGAATTTTAAGGAGGGATCAATATGGTCATATTTAAACCGTTTAAACCGTATATGCCGGCCCATCCTGAAGCTGTGGCGGCCGACCCGTACGACATCGTGAACGTCGAACAGGCACGAGGAGACGTCGAGCGACGTCCGAACTCATTTCTCTCGGTCGATAAGCCGGAACTGTTTGCCGCTGACCTGTCACTCGAAGCGTGGGGACGACGTGCGAGGACCGAGTTGGAACGGTTGTACGCGACTGAACTGACGGAACAGGCAAACGGCTTTTACGTGTATCGGCTGACGAATCAAGGGCGGCGTCAAACCGGTCTCGTGGCGACGTTTTCGGTCGCGGATTATGAGGCGGGCCGCATCAAGATCCATGAACATACACGAGAAGTGAAAGAGCGGGAACGGGTCGAACATGTGGCGGCGACGAAAGCGCACACCGGACCGATTTTACTGAGCCATGAGCCGGACGAGGCGTTACGGCGTATCCTTGAAGCCGCCACGAACGAACGACCTCTATTTTCCTTCACGGACAGTCAAGGTGTCTTGCACGAAGGCTATGCGGTACCGCCGAAAGACCAGGCGCGTGTCATTATGATCGGGGCGACGATCCCGTCCATCTATATCGCCGACGGGCATCATCGGGCCAAAGCGGCGGCTGTCGTCGCGGCGCTAGAACTGCCTGAAGGTGAATCGAAACTAGAGCGCGATCACTTTTTAGGTGTGCTCTTCCCGAGCGACGAGTTGACGATCTTGCCGTACCATCGCCTGTTGACCGATGTTACGCCTGAAGAAGTCGCGGCTTTATTGGACGGGATTTCGTTCTCGTACGAAGTGGTGTCGACCGACGGCCTCGTCGTTCCGCAAGCGCGCGGTTCGTTCGGATTGTCTTACCGCGGTAAACAGTATGAGTTGACGAAACGACAGTCGACCGCGGCTCTCGACGTTGCCACGCTACAACGGGATATTCTCGAACCGTACTTCGGAGTGGACGATGTCCGGACCGATAAACGGATTGACTTCGTCGGCGGCTCAGACGCCGCCTTACAACTGGAACGGTTGGCCGAGCGACCGGATGTCGTCGTGTTGACATGTCATGCTACGGCGATGGGAGAGTTGATGCAGGTCGCCGATGAATCCGGACAGATGCCACCGAAATCGACTTGGTTCGATCCGAAACTGAAGAGCGGATTGTTCATCCATCGTTTCGATTGAATGCAGACAGTGGCGTCAAGACGTAAAAAGCGTTATAAATGGAAGGAGAAGAAAGGGGTGGCCGCCATGGCTAAAGCCGTATATCTTCACATTCCATTTTGTGAACATATTTGTTATTACTGCGATTTCAACAAGGTGTTCTTAAAGAACCAACCGGTTGATGACTATTTAGATGCGTTAGAACGAGAGATTGTCCTATCGCTTGAACAATATCCGACAGATGAGATCGAGACGATCTTTATCGGCGGAGGAACGCCGACCGCGCTCGATGAGGTGCAGATGAAACGTCTCATGGACATGGTCGAGCGGCACTTGCTCCCGCTCGCTACAAAGAATATAGAATACTCGGTCGAGGCGAATCCGAACTTTGTGAGCGCCGAAAAGCTCGATACGATGAAACGAGGCGGTGTCAACCGCGTCAGTTTCGGCGTCCAGACGTTCGACGACGGCGGGCTTGAACGGATCGGGCGGACGCATCGGGCGGATGACGTGTTCGCGACGGTAACGGAGGCGGCGAAACGGTTCGACAACATCTCGATCGACCTCATGTTCGGACTACCGGAGCAGACGCTCGAACAGATCGAACGGGACCTCGACTTGGCGTTCAAACTGCCGATCCAACACGTCTCGTCCTATTCCTTGATCCTCGAACCGCACACCGTCTTCGCGATTCAAGACCGCAAAGGTAAGCTTCGTCTGCCGGGTGAGGACATCGAAGTCGCCATGTACTTGAAAGTCATGGAGACGCTCGAACGCCGTGGGCTCAAGCAGTATGAGATCTCGAACTACAGTGTCGAGGGACGGGAGAGCCGTCACAACCAAGTGTATTGGCGGAACGAGGAGTATTACGGCTTCGGAGCCGGGGCTCACAGTTACTTGAACGGCGAGCGCCGGGCGAACGTCGCGCCGATCCCGCACTATATCAAGGCGGAAGGTTTACCGGTTCGAAGTACGACGACACTCGAGACGTTCGAGCGGATGGAAGAAGAGTTGTTTCTCGGACTCCGGATGCGCAGCGGTGTGTCGTTCGAGACGTTCGAAACGAAGTACGGTGTCTCGATGGAGTCGGTGTTCGGGCACGTCTTGTCCGAACTGAAAGCGAAACAGTTGATTGAAACGACGGACACGCACGTCCGGTTGACCGAGTCGGGACTCCCGCTCGCCAACGAGGCGTTCGCGGCATTCATCGGTGAGGCACGATTAAATGATGTGACAACGTAAAAACAGGCGAATCCGATGTCGGATTCGCCTGTTTTAGTTAGAGAACGAGCTCGCGGTAGATCGGCATGAGCCGTCCGAACGTGTCCTCGACAAGGGCGAGGAACGCCGCTTCGTTTTGGAGGATCGAGGCATCGGCCGAAAGTTGACGACCGATCAAGAAGTCGGCTTTTTTGACGGTCGCGAAGCGCTCGACGATGGCATCGATTGACGCAGAGGACGTCTCTTCGATCAAGAACGCCTCTTTTTTCATATGATCGCCGGCAAGATGGAAGTCGGGAAATTCATGTTTAAAGTCGATTGTCATGAGTCGTTTGCCGATTGCTTCTTTGTTCGGCATCTCATAGATGAAGGCAAGCCAGACGAAGACACGGTCGTCGAACAGACCGACTTGGAAATGCGGATGTTTCTTATAGCCACGTTTATCGTGACAGATCGCCATCCACGTATCTTTCGGCGGATTGACCGTCCGGCGGGCGTGCTTGGCGACGTGGAGATAGAGCGGGATGCCGACGTCGGCTTCAAGCTGCGGACCGACCTCGTCATAGATGCGATGGAACAGCGGTTGAATGTCCGCGCGAATACCTGACATGCGGGCGTCGAGCCCGTCTTGCGTAAACACGTTAAATTGTTTAGTTGTAAACATATGATCACCTCAATTCGTATCATACCGAAAGTGCGCGGAAGATGCATTTCGAATGACTTTCAATCGATGGAAAAAATGATGCATTTGAATTGACAAATAAGGAGAACATGATAATATTTGAAGTGTGATTAGCACTCAGTAAATATGAGTGCTAATAAAAGTGAGGCCAATCCTTCAGAGAGGAGTGATGTTGTGCTGACAGAGAGACAATTGCTCATTTTACGAGCGATCATTGATGATTACATTCAGACAGCCCAGCCCGTCGGTTCACGGACGCTTTCGAAACGGGATGACTTGTCGTTCAGTTCGGCGACGATCCGAAACGACATGGCGGATTTAGAAGACATGGGCTTGATCGAAAAACCGCACACTTCAGCAGGACGAATCCCGTCTGAAGTCGGGTATCGTTATTACGTCGATCACCTTGTCGAGACGAAACTCATCGACGAGCGGGAAACATATCGGCTCGGGGAACGCTTGCGAGCGTCCGCCCAAGAGTCAGAAGTCCTCATTCGTCAAGCCGCTGACCTACTCTCTGATTTGACCAATTATACGACGGTAGCGCTCGGTCCGAGCAGTCAGATGAACCGGCTGGCACGGATCGATTTGATGCCGCTCGATGAACGGCGCGGTGTCGTCTTGATCGTAACGGATCAAGGGCACGTCGAACATCGAACGGTCGTGTTCGAATCGCCGATGGCGCCGGATATGGTCGAACAAACAATCCGATTTTTAAACGATCGTCTAAAAGGAACTCCGCTCGGTCAACTGAAGTTCCGTATCGGAGAAGAAGTGTCAAACCTTCGCCTCGCTCATCAACAACAATATGAGTCGATGATGCAACTCATTCAAGCGACCGTCGGGGTACATCATCCGACCTCGCTGTATCTTGGTGGGAAGAAAAACATCTTCAACCAACCCGAGTTTCAAACGCTCGATACGTTACGTCCGTTCCTAGAGTGGATCGACGAGCAAGAACGGTTGACCGACTGGCTCGAATCGTTGCCAAATCGCGAGATTTATGTGAGCATTGGGAGCGAGAATGGGATCCTTGCGCTTCAAAATTGTAGCGTCATCACCTCGGACTATACGCTCGACGGCAAGACGTTCGGGACGATCGCGATGATCGGTCCGACCCGGATGGATTATCGGCACGGGGTGCGGATGATGGGACAAATCATTGAAGCGTTAAGGCGAACGAAACTAGAAGAGTGAACGAAAGGAGCCTCAATATGACTACTGAAAATCAAAACGGGCCAGACCAAGAAGAAGAAGTGCTCGAAGAGAAAGATTTCGACGCGTTGCAGTCAGAGACTGCGGACGCTGACGAGGTTTTAAATGCTGAAATAGTGGAAGAAAGTTCTGAGGGGCCAGATTTGCAACAAGAAATCGAAGCGCTCAAAGCGAGCGAGCTTCGGATTCGTGCTGATTTTGACAACTTCCGCCGCCGAACGAACGAAGAGAACGCGAAACGCGTCAAGTTCGCTTCGCAAGCCGTCATCGAGAAATTGATTCCGCTCATCGATAACTTTGAGCGTGCGCTTCAAGTCGAAGCGTCCTCAGACGATGCAAAGAACATTCAAGCGGGCGTCGATATGATCCACCGTCAATTGCTCGACGTGTTAAACGCCGAGAACGTTGAAGTGATCGAAGCGGTCGGTCAGCCGTTCGACCCGAATTATCACCAAGCGGTCATGCAAGAACCGAGCGATGAGTTCGAGTCTGGGATTGTAACGATGGAGCTTCAAAAAGGGTACACGTTGCACGGACGCGTCATTCGTCCAAGCATGGTAAAAGTTTCGGAATAAAATTACTTAACTAGATGGAGGAATAGACAATGGCTAAAATTATCGGAATTGACTTAGGAACAACGAACTCTTGTGTAGCAGTTATGGAAGGTGGCGAAGCGGTCGTCATCTCAAACGCAGAAGGGAACCGTACGACACCGTCTGTCGTCGCATTCAAAGGGGAAGAGCGTCAAGTCGGTGAAGTCGCGAAGCGTCAAGCGATCACGAACCCGAACACGATCCAATCGATCAAGCGTCATATGGGAACGTCACATACGGTCGAAGTCGACGGTAAGAAATTCACGCCACAAGAAATTTCGGCCATCATTTTGCAAAAACTTAAAAAAGATGCAGAAGACTACCTTGGTGAGTCAGTAACTGAAGCGGTCATCACAGTTCCTGCCTACTTTAACGACGCTGAGCGTCAAGCGACGAAAGACGCAGGGAAAATTGCCGGTCTTGATGTCAAACGGATCATCAACGAGCCGACGGCAGCGGCGCTCGCTTACGGCCTCGACAAAGGTGAAGACCACACGATCTTGATCTATGACCTCGGTGGCGGTACGTTCGACGTCTCGATTCTTGAGCTTGGAGACGGCGTGTTTGAAGTCGTCGCGACAGCAGGGGACAACCGACTCGGCGGAGACGACTTTGACCAAAAAGTCATCGATCACCTCGTATCCGAATTCAAGAAAGAGAACGGTATCGACCTCGCGCAAGACAAGATGGCGCTCCAACGGTTGAAAGATGCGGCCGAGAAAGCGAAGAAAGACCTTTCAGGCGTGACAAGCGCGCACATCAGCCTCCCGTTCATCACGGCAGGGGCAGCAGGCCCGCTTCACCTTGAAACAACACTCACACGTGGGAAATTCGATGAGTTGACAGCAGACCTCGTCGAGCGCACGATGGAACCGACTCGTCGCGCGTTGAAAGACTCAGGCCTCACGCCGTCTGACCTCGACAAGATCATTCTCGTCGGTGGTTCGACACGTATCCCAGCGGTCCAAAAAGCGATTCACGACTTCACGAAGAAAGAGCCATTCAAAGGCGTTAACCCGGATGAAGTCGTTGCCCTCGGCGCAGCGATCCAAGGTGGCGTTCTTGCCGGTGACGTGAAAGACGTCGTCCTTCTCGACGTGACTCCGCTTTCGCTCGGTATCGAGACGATGGGTGGCGTGATGACGAAGTTGATCGATCGCAACACGACGATTCCGACATCGAAATCACAAGTGTTCTCGACAGCGGCAGACAACCAGCCAGCCGTTGACATCCACGTCTTGCAAGGGGAACGCCCGATGGCGCCTGACAACAAGACGCTCGGTCGTTTCCAATTGACGGACATCCCGCCGGCACCACGCGGTGTACCACAAGTCGAAGTCAAGTTCGACATCGATGCGAACGGAATCGTTCACGTATCGGCGAAAGACCTCGGTACGAACAAAGAGCAGTCGATCACGATCCAGTCGTCTTCAGGTATCGACGAGGCTGAAATCGAGCGCATGGTGAAAGAAGCGGAAGCGAACGCGGAAGCAGACAAACAGCGTAAAGAAGAAGCAGAGCTCCGTAACGAAACGGACCAACTCGTCTTCGCGACGGACAAGGCGATCAAAGACCTTGGAGATAAAGTCGACGCAACAGATAAAGACAAAGCCGAAGCAGCGAAAGAAAAAGCAAAATCAGCACTTGAAGGTACAGACCTCGAAGCAATCCGTACGGCGAAAGATGAGCTATCTGAAGTCGTACAAGAATTGACGCAAAAAGTATATGCGAACATGGCTGAACAGCAAGGTGCTGAAGGCGCTGAGACACAAACAGAAGCGAAAGACGATAACGTCGTCGACGCGGAGTTTGAAGATCTCGACGATCGTAAATAAGGCAACCGATAGATTGGATGGCGCCAAAGCAGGTTTCTGCTTTGGCTCTTTCCATGTTAAGGTAGAATCGGTAAAATCGAACTTGAAACAGTAAAGAGGAGAGAGTAACGTGGCGAAACGAGATTATTATGAAGTGCTTGGCCTAGATAAATCGGCCTCGGCGCAAGACATCAAACGGGCCTATCGCAAATTGGCACGGGAATATCATCCAGACATCAACCAAGAGCCGGATGCGGCGGATAAATTTAAAGAGCTCGGCGAGGCGTATGAAGTGCTGTCAGACGAGCAGAAACGGGCTCAATATGACCGCTTCGGATTTGAAGGAGCGAGCCAGTTCGGAGGCGGCGGTGACTTCCAAGGCGGATTCGGCGACATCTTCGACATGTTCTTCGGCGGCGGCGGACGTCGTCAAGACCCGAACGCACCGCGACGCGGAGAAGATTATCAATACGTCGTCGACCTCGACTTCATGGAGAGCGTGACCGGTAAGACGGAAACGATCGACCTTGAGATCGAAGTCGAATGTGACACGTGTATGGGTAGCGGTGCCAAGCCGGGTACGAAACCAGAGACGTGCGGCCGTTGTGGCGGTAGCGGTGTCGAAACGGTCGAACAGAACACGGTGCTCGGTCGCATGGTCAATCAGCGGACGTGTAGCCAATGTCATGGAACAGGCAAGACGATCAAAGAGAAATGTACGACGTGCCATGGCTCTGGTCACGTCAAGAAGACACAGCAAGTCGAAGTCAAAATTCCTGCCGGTATCGATAACGGCCAACAGATCCGCATGTCCGGCAAAGGTGGTCCTGGCGCTAACGGTGGCCCGGCCGGCGATCTTTACATCGTCGTCCGCGTTCGGGCGCACGAAATCTTCGAGCGTGTCGACCAGCACATCTCGATGGAGATGCCGGTCACGTTCGCGCAAGCAGCACTCGGCGCCGAACTCGAAGTCCCGACCGTGCACGGCAAGGTCAGCTTGAAAGTGCCAGCCGGAACACAGACCGGATCGAAATTCCGTTTGCGTGGAAAAGGGATGCCGAGCGTTCGCGGCGGCGGCAACGGCGACCAGTACGTCAATATCGTCATCATGACACCGACGAACATGACAGATCGTCAAAAAGAATTGCTCCGCGAGTTTGAAGAGATCAGCGGAGAAGCGGGCGTGGAAGAACAGCACGGCCTCTTCCAAAAGATGAAAAAGTTTTTTAGCCAGTAAAAGGAGCGTGTACAAGCGATGAAATGGTCTGAAATTTGTGTCCACACGACACAGCAGGCAGTCGAAGCCGTATCAAATTTACTACATGAAGTGGGGGCACAAGGTGTCGTCATCGAGGACGTCGAAGACTACGACCGGATGATGGCAGAAGATCATTTCGGAGAGATTTGGGACGAATCCGGCCGTGATACGTATCCAACGTCGGGTGTTCACGTGAAAGCGTACGTTCCTGTCTCAGGCGACTTACCGGACACGCTCTCGACACTGAAAAAAGAAATTGAACGGCTACGCAATATCTTTGAAGTCGGCGCCGGTACCGTGACGGCGCTCGAGATGGATGAGGAGGACTGGGCCCACTCGTGGAAGCAGTACTATAAACCGGTCAAAATCTCGCAACACCTCACGATCGTTCCGCTGTGGGAAGAATACGTGCCACAACCGGAAGAGAACGTGATCTTGCTCGACCCGGGTATGGCGTTCGGGACCGGGACGCACCCGACGACGATGCTGTGCATTCAAGCGATCGAGAACTATATCCAACCGGGTGACCGCTTGATCGATGTCGGGACGGGCTCAGGCGTACTTGCCATCGCGGCGGCGAAGCTTGGCGCGGAACGAGTCGAGGCGCTCGATTTGGATGCGGTCGCGGTCGAATCGGCCCGCCAAAACGTCGAGACGAACGGCGTTCTAGACGTCGTCGACGTCAAGACGGGTGATTTGTTGAAAGAGATGAGCGGCGAATATGACTTGATCGTCGCCAACATTTTAGCCGACGTCATCATGCTGTTCGTTGACGATGCATATGACCGTGTCAAACCAGGCGGCTATTTCATCACGTCAGGCATCATTGGCCAAAAACGGGATGAAGTGACGGAAGCGCTCAAGGCGGCTGGATTCTTGATTGAAGAGACGCGAGTCATGGAAGACTGGGTCGCCATCATCGCGAAGAAGGGGTAAGCCATGCAACGCTATTTCTTACAACGTGACGCGTTTAAAACAGATACGGTCGCATTGCCGCAAGACGTCGTTCATCATATCGGGACGGTGCTTCGTGAAGGTCCGGGCTATCGCTTGGTGCTCTTAGACGGTACCGGTTTTGAATATGAGGCCGAAGTCGTGACGCTCGAGAAGAAGACTGGCACGGCCCGTGTGCTCGAACGTCGTCAAGCGACGACCGAGCTGCCGGTCGAGGTGACGCTCGCCTATGCGCTCCCGAAAGGAGACAAAATCGAACTCGTCGCTCAAAAAGCGACCGAGCTCGGTCTGCATCACCTATGGGTATTCGAGTCGAAACGATCGGTCGCCAAATGGGACGCCAAGAAGGCGCCGAAAAAACTCGAACGCCTTCAAAAGATTATGCAAGAAGCGGCCGAACAGTCGTATCGCGCCGTCGTGCCGACGTCCCGCTATATGACACCTCGTGCGTTGACGGAAGACCTTGCCGCGTTCGATGCTGTCGTCATCGCCTATGAGGAAGAAGCGAAGCAAGGAGAGAAGGCGGCGTTCGCGTCCGTATTGCAAGCATTGTCACCTGGGTCCAAGCTACTCCTCATCGTCGGGCCGGAAGGCGGTTTTACCGAGTCGGAAGTGAACGAGTGGACGGAACGTGGGGCACGGGTCTGTGCGTTTGGACCACGCATCTTGCGTTCGGAGACGGCCCCGCTCTATGCGCTCGCAGCTGTCTCTTATGCACTCGAATTGAATTAACACGTTAAACGGCTCTCGCGAATGCGGGAGCCGTTTTTTAATAATTGTGAGGAAGTGTATCTTTGTTTGTAGTTAGTACATTATTATAGTTGACTGACCAGGAACAAATTGCGTTTTTCTGGAGGTGAAAAGGTTGTGTAGTGCAAAATAGGAGTGGTTCTTACGCAATGTTGGTGAACGATGATGAGCGACCGTCTGAAGTTGGTCGCTCATTTTTTTGCAATATCAATGAGCAGGGCTCGGCTCAGGATTGCGACAAAGTACCCGAATCCTGAGCAAGT
>NZ_SJUS01000080.1:0-403 GCF_004337085.1 Exiguobacterium sp. SH5S13
GATAAGAAGATTCCTTGACAAAAAATAGGCCCTATGATAAATTTAAGGTAACTTGTGACAAAGTCGTGCATGGATGCACTAAAAAGACACCCTATTGTGGTAGGGTGTCTTTTTTTGCTGTTTAGACAGCAGCGGTTGGAAGCAACTTGTTTATTCCTCGTTCTGTTTTTCCAACCAAATGGTTACAAGTTTCAGGACAATCCCGACAAAAATCGGCACAAGAATTTTTGTGACAATCTCGTACATGTGATGCACCTCCTTTCGAGGCAAGTCGCCAATTTGAGTATAGCATAAAAAGTTGTTCATTTATTATTGAAATTATTAGAAATGAAATAAACACGTGTTTTCTGGTTTTCGTAACTAGAGAACACGTGCTTTTTTCTTTCAACTTTTGGCACAATGG
>NZ_SJUS01000081.1:0-401 GCF_004337085.1 Exiguobacterium sp. SH5S13
GCCCTCCTCGTACAGTTCGCGCTGCGCGCCGCGGCCGTCGTCCTCGATGAGGAGTTCCAGTTCGGCGTCCCCGTAGGTGAGGCGGACCGTGGCGCCCACGTCCGGGCCGCCGTGCTTGCGGGTGTTGGTGAGGGCTTCCTGCACGATGCGGTACGCGGGGAGTGCGACGCCGCTGGGCAGCGGCCGCGGCGTGCCGTCGACCCGGAAGTCGACCGGCAGTCCCGCGCCGCGCACCTGGTCGATGAGGTCGGTGAGCTGCTCCACACCGGGCTGCGGGACGTACTCGCCGCCCTCGGGCTGTTCGCCGGTGCGCAGCACGCCGAGCAGCCGCCGCATCTCGGCCAGGGCCTGCCGTCCGGTGCCGGAGATGGTCTCCAGCGCCTGCCGGGTCTGGTCGGGCG
>NZ_SJUS01000082.1:0-396 GCF_004337085.1 Exiguobacterium sp. SH5S13
GAATATTTCCCACTGAATATCCCATTCCTGTTCAACGGCAGGGTTCGTTTTGAGCTCCTCATCGGTCATTTCCCGACCAGCCTGAGTCATTTCCAACATCGCTACCGTAGTAATGGAAGTCTTACTAACCTCAATAGCGTGTTCCAGCGTTTCGCCGCTAAGACGAGAATGCATTAATTCGCTTAATGCGACGCAGGCATCAATCGCCGGGTAAACGCCGTACAAATCATAGTCGTCGGCTGCCGGAATCGCCTCTTCAAACTTCTCCAGTTGGCTATCGAAATTGACCTTCGCATCTTTCACCGTCAGGGTTTCCCAGATCAGATCCAGAATGCGACGGTAGATCTGTCCGTCGCCGAATTCCGTCTGCTTGCAAAACATGGCGTAGTTCGGGTA
>NZ_SJUS01000083.1:0-396 GCF_004337085.1 Exiguobacterium sp. SH5S13
AATCGGAGCCATCAAATGTGGTGCCAAAGCATTTGCAAGGAAGATTGATGTAGGACCATCCGCTCCTCCGATAATTCCAATTGCCGCTCCTTCAGGCCCGGTGAATAATCCGGTTGCGATTGCAAGTGTAAATGCTGTATAGATACCTAATTGAGCTGCCGCTCCTAATAACAAACTGATTGGGTTCGCAATCAACGGACCGAAGTCTGTCATTGCACCTACACCCATGAAAATCAAACATGGGAATACATTTGTTTTAATCCCGATTTGTATTACTCTTAATACACCGTGTTCATAAATGTTGCTACCTTCATACATTAGCCCAGCTGATGGTAAGTTCGCTAACATTACACCAAATGCGATTGGCAATAACAATAATGGTTCGAATTTCTTAGC
>NZ_SJUS01000084.1:0-383 GCF_004337085.1 Exiguobacterium sp. SH5S13
AAATAGCCCATCGTAATTAATACGATGACAGATATAATTATGCCGAACATTGTTGAACTCCGTGTCAAAAGAAAACGGTCAATCCCATAAACGGCAGATTGAAAACAATGATGTTATATTTTTTGCAAGTCTATTTATGGTGCGGATGTCGTGTTTTTAATTGTAGGTGAGGTGGTTTTTCATTAAAAAATATGCGCTTATGATTATTTTGTAAGAACACATTCATAATATTAATAATGCTCGTGAATAGTCTTATGAATAATTCAAACGGGATGTTTTTATCTGCGTTACATTAATTTTTCGCAATAGTTAATTATTCCGTTAATTATGGTAATGATGAGGCACAAAGAGAAAAACCTGCCATTTTCCCCTACTTTCAATCC
>NZ_SJUS01000085.1:0-383 GCF_004337085.1 Exiguobacterium sp. SH5S13
GATATCCACGAACCCTTGAACCTGCTGTTCCCCGGTATCCGTGTAAAGGCCGAGACAATGCCCTTGGGCTGGGGGGATAGTATCTGCGCCCTGGTACTCCGGGTGAGTTACGAACATCTCACGCTGGGTCGCCTGGAGTACATGCACGAGGTCCCCATCCTGCACCTGTCGCAGTGGGGCCGGGACGGCATGCTCCAGCACCTGATGAACGAGATTCCCCGCCGGGTACTGGATGGCATGCTGCGCCAGGCACAGAAATACAGCCAGAGCAACTGGTACAGCAAATGACGACTATCCGAATCCTCGACCTCGAACCCGAGAGCCACGGGGACAAGTGGCGCAAGGCGTCGCCCTTTGACCCCCGCAACTGCATCGTCATGGCC
>NZ_SJUS01000086.1:0-380 GCF_004337085.1 Exiguobacterium sp. SH5S13
AATTTATGCAAGAAGGGCAGAGTTTCTTCTTTTATATCATGACCACTTCATTAAATTTTGCTGTCTATTTAGCTATCTTACAATTAGGCGTTAGAACCTTTGTCGACGAGTTGACGCAGTCATTCCAAGGGATTTCAAATACCATTTTACCAGGCGCTGTTCCTGGGATTGACGTAGCAGCGACTTTCGGGTTTGGCTCGCCCAATGCAGTAACAATTGGGTTTCTCTTTGGCGCATTAGGCCAGTTTTTAATGATTGGCTTACTGATTCTATTAAAGTCTCCGACAATCGTTATTGCGGGTTTTATCCCATTGTTTTTTGATAACGCTGTCATATCTGTTTATGCAAATAATCGTGGCGGAGTAAAAGCTGCTTGTTTA
>NZ_SJUS01000087.1:0-379 GCF_004337085.1 Exiguobacterium sp. SH5S13
GTTCGGTCCCGGGCGGAGCGACCGTGGAAGTCGGCGTGTCCGCGCAAATGGTTTCCGAGAACCACCAGATGACGTTCGTACTGAACGAGCCCGACTACACGACGGCCAACCGTGTCGCGGAGGCCATCAACCGGCGCTACGGCGCAGGCCTGGCCCAGGCGCGTGACGCCTCGGGCATCGAACTGCTCGTGCCGGAAGCGCAGCGCAGGCAGCTCGTTGCCTTCGTCGCCGGGCTGGAGTCCATCACGGTGGAGCCGGATCGCCGTGCCAAGGTGGTGGTGAACGAGCGCACCGGGACCGTGGTTTCCGGCGGCGACGTGCGGATCTCCAAGGTGGCGATCTCGCACGGCGATCTCAAGCTCTCGGTGCGCAACGAGAC
>NZ_SJUS01000088.1:0-310 GCF_004337085.1 Exiguobacterium sp. SH5S13
AAATGATTTTACTCATGGTTGTTTCTCCCGTCTGAATGAATAGGTTCATTATAGCGATTCGTGCGCATACGAAAAACCCCGAATGGGTCACTTATTTCAAGTGTCCTTCATTCGGGGTTCAGTTCAATTATTGCTTTGAGAACGTTTTATTATCTAATTATCGATAGGCAAGTTCAATGACGCTGTGAACGCTAGAATAAAATTGACAGTTTTTGCTCGATACGATTTTACACTATTGCCGAAGAATCAGAACAGAACTCCGATAGAGTAGTTGAAGCTATTTTATCTGGAGGGAATGGATTTGGAGGAA
>NZ_SJUS01000089.1:0-274 GCF_004337085.1 Exiguobacterium sp. SH5S13
GCCGCCGAAGGTGGGACAGATGATTGGGGTGAAGTCGTAACAAGGTAGCCGTATCGGAAGGTGCGGCTGGATCACCTCCTTTCTAAGGAAAATGCCCATGTGGCATGCCCATCGTTCAGTTTTGAGGGTTCGTCCCTCGATTGTTCTTTGAAAACTGAAGATTCATCAAGACATCAAACCAAGAAAAATATGCATGGTCCGTTCGGACCGTGTGTCTTAGAAACGCTAGATCAAGGTAGAAAGGGCGTACGGTGGATGCCTTGGCACTAGGAGC